>CACKMG010000009.1 GCA_902601235.1 uncultured Pelagibacteraceae bacterium | reverse complement strand
GACTTTTTTGAAATTTTTTATATAGTCTCAAAGTAATATCTGCATCTTCAGCGGCATAGTCTTTTGCTTTATCAATTTCAACTTCACTAAAATTTAATTGTTTTTTTCCACTTCCAACTAAATCTTTAAATGCAATAGGTTTATGTCCTAAATGAATTTCAGATAAAGTATCCATATTATGTCTGTTCTTACCAGCGTCTAAAACATACGACATCAACATTGTATCTTCCATTGAAGACATATTTATTCCATGATGAAATAAAACAATAAAATCAAATTTTATATTTTGTCCTATTTTTTTTATACTTAGATCTTCTAGTAAAGGTTTAAGTTTTTTAATAACTAATTCTTTGCTAAGACATTTTTGTGACTTATGTCCTATAGGTACATAACAAGCTTTTCCTATTTTTGTACTCAATGAAATTCCAACTAATTCTGCTTGGTGTGGATCAAGAGAATTGGTTTCTGTATCAACAGCAACTTCTCCTAATTCTTCAGCCTCTTCAATCCACCCATCAAGTTCGTTAATCTCATTAATTAAATGATAATTTTTTGAATTTATTTTCTCATGTTTTGGTGACTCTTCTATCCCACCCTTTATACTCTCTAAATTCGGCTCTCCATAAGTAGAAATTGCCGAACTTAAAAGTCTATTAAATTCCATTTCTCTCAAAAATTTATAAAGTTTCTCTTTATCAATTTCTTTTAGTTTAAAATCTTCAAGATTTTGCTTAACTGGTGCATCGTTTTTCAAGGTTACTAATTTTTTACTAATTACAGCTTTATCTTTATTTTCTATTAAAGTTTCTCTTCTTTTATTCTGCTTAATTTCATGTGCAGATTTTAGTAATTTTTCCAAATTTCCATACTTATTGATTAATTCTGCAGCTGTTTTTACCCCAATACCTGGCACCCCTGGAACATTGTCACTGCTATCCCCAGCTAAAGCTTGAACATCTATTATTTTATTTGCATCAACACCAAATTTTTTTTCAATATCTTCCTCAGAAATAAATTTGTTTTTCATTGGATCAAAAATACGCACATCTTTTTTATATAATTGCATCAAGTCTTTGTCTGAGGATACAATCGTAACTTTTGAACCTTTTTCCAAAATTTTATCTACATAGGTTGCTATTAGATCATCAGCTTCATAATTAATTAATTCTACCGAAGGTAAGTTAAAGGCTAATACAGATTTTCTAATATAATCAAACTGTGGAGCTAAATCATCAGGAGGTTCTGATCGATTTGCTTTATAGTCTTTATATATTTCATTTCTAAACGTCTTTCTTGCAGAGTCAAAAATAACGGCAAAATGACTAGGCTTTTGTAAATTTTGATTTGACTTTGAGTCTTCAAGAAGTTTAAAAAGCATACTACAAAATCCGCTCACAGCACCAGTCGGTAATCCATCACTTTTTCTAGACAATGGAGGTAAAGCATAATAAGCCCTAAAAATATAACCAGAGCCGTCAATTAAATAATAATGATCTGAATTTTTAATTTTGTTCATTAAATTTTATATATAGATTCTTAATCAAAATAAGGGTATTATTTTTTATGGAACTAATAAAGCAAAATACTCAATCAAATGTTATTAAATCAATATTAATAATTCTTGTAGGCTCAATAGTCCTTACAATTTCATCAAAAATAAAAATACCTTTTTATCCTGTCCCGATGACAATGCAAACTTTTGTAGTATTATTTTTAGGTATCAGTTTTGGATATAAAATTGGCTTAGCAACCATTGGTCTATATTTGTTGGAGGGTATCGCGGGATTACCTGTTTTTTCAAACTCACCAGAGAGAGGAGTAGGAATAATTTACTTCACAGGTCCAACTATGGGATATTTGATAGGTTTTTTTTCTGCTTGTTATATTGCATCACTTATAAAATCAAGTGATGGTTATTTTCAAATTTTAAACAAACTTATTTTATCAGTATCAACAATTTATATTCTAGGCATCTTATGGTTAGGATACTTAATAGGATGGGATAAACCAATATTAGAATTAGGTATAACACCTTTTCTTCTTGCAGAGTTTTTTAAAATTACGCTGATATTAATTTTATCTAAAAAAATATTAAAGTTAAGAAAATTTATCTAGGAGATCTTTTCGATAAAATTCTTTGTAAAGTTCTCCTATGCATTTTTAATCTTCTTGCAGTTTCTGATACATTTCTATTACAAAGTTCAAATACTCTATGGATATGTTCCCATTTAACTCGATCAGCCGACATAGGATTTTCAGGTGGTGCAGCTTTTTTTGATGGATCTGCAAGTAGAGCTTTCTCCACGTCATCAGCATCAGCAGGTTTAGCTAAATAATCAATAGCTCCTTCTTTAATTGCTGCGACCGCTGTTGGAATATTTCCATACCCTGTTAACATAATTATTCTGCTTGAGGAATTAGTTGCTTGTATCTCTTTAACGACTTCTAAACCATTTCCATCTGCTAATCTTAAGTCAACCACAGCAAAGCCAGGTTTTTGCAATTTGACTGATTCCACACCTTTTTTCACACTCTCAGCTTGAAAAACATTAAATCCCTTTTTTTCCATAGCTCGCGCTAATCTCTCTCTAAACGGATTATCATCATCTACTATAAGTAGAGATTTGTTATCAAAATCGCTTAAATTTTGCAGTGTTCCTTCATTTTTCATAAACTGTATATGGTAATTTTTTTCCACAGTTCAATAGGAAATTATTTACTTTACATTGAATAACTATTGGATTAATTGCTCGAAATGTTAAAGTTTTTTAAATAAAAAGCTTTTTTTTGTTAAATTTTTTTTGGGGGGCACCAAAATGCAAAAATTTAAGTCAGTTGAAGATTTAGTTAATCAACTGAGACCTGATAAACCGGTTTATTGTATAAGAAAGAAATCCATTCTTTCTTCATCGAGTTTTTTTCAAAAAAAATTTCCTGGTAAAATACTTTATGCTGTTAAAACTAACCCACATCCAGAGGTAATAAAAACTCTTATTAAAAGTGGGATTTCACAATTTGATGTCGCCTCAATTGAAGAGATCAAGTCTGTTAGAAAATTTAGTGAGTCTGCAAAATGCTCTTTCATGCATACTGTAAAAAGTCGAGAAAGTATTAGAGATGCTTATTTTAAATATGGCATTAAAACATTTGCTTTAGATACAAAAGATGAACTAATTAAAATAATTGAAAGTACGAGTGGTGCCAAAGACTTAGAGCTTTTTGTAAGAGCTGCAGTTTCAAATGAACATGCAGAAATAGATTTATCAAAGAAATTTGGTGCATTGAATTCAGAAGCTGCAGGTTTGTTGAGACTGGTAAAACAATATGCACACAAAATTGGCTTGAGTTTTCATGTTGGATCACAGTGTATGCACCCAATTTCATATGCTAAAGGAATTACAGAGATAGGAAATATTATTAAAAAAACAAAAATTATTCCTGATTTTATAAATGTTGGAGGTGGGTTTCCTACAATTTATCCTGACCTAATACCACAATCTTTAGATAATTACTTTGACGAAATAAAAAGAGGATTAGAGAATTTAAAATTAGAAAATTTACCAGAAATTATATGTGAACCAGGTAGAGCATTAGTTGCTGAAAGTGGTTCAACAATTGTGAGAGTTAATTTAAGAAAAAAACAAAAACTTTATATTAATGATGGAACTTATGGCACACTTTTCGATGCAGGGACACCAAATATAGTGTATCCATCTAAAATGATTAAGGATAGTTCAAATAAAATTATCTCAAAAAAATTAACTGCTTTTGATTTTTATGGTCCTACTTGTGATAGTATGGATTATATGAAAGGCCCTTTCTTATTACCAAACAATATAAAAGAAAATGACTTTATTGAACTAGGTCAATTGGGTGCTTATGGATTAACATTTAGAACAGAATTTAATGGTTTCTATTCTAATGAAATATATGAAGTTGAAGATAATCCAATTATGAGTCTTTATGATAAAAATGTTAATAAAGCTACTCTAGTTGCTTAATGGCTGATAAAAAAAACCTTAAACATAATAGTAAAAAAGATTTTCTTAAAAATCCGGTTGAGCATATTGATATTACATCATTTGACTCAAGAAAGATCATATCCTCAATGGAAAAAATGTCTTTTGTTTCGCGAGAAACTGCGAATGCGGCTAATATTTATAATGAGATGCTTAAAGATAAAGATTGTACAATTTTTTTAACATTAGCAGGATCAACTTCTGCAGCTGGATGTATGAATATTTACAAAGATTTAGTCAAATTCAATATGGTAGATGCAATTGTTGCTACTGGTGCTTCAATAATTGATATGGATTTTTTTGAAGCTCTTGGTTATAAACATTATCAAGGTTCTCAATTTCAAGATGACGCAGAACTTAGAAAAAACTATATAGATAGAATATACGATACTTATATTGATGAAGACGAACTGCAAATTTGTGATAAAAAAATTTGTGAAATAGCGGATTCTTTAGAACCAAAAAGTTATACTTCACGGGAATTTATTTATGAAATGGGTAAATTTCTAAAAAAAAATTCTGTGAAAAAAGACTCATTAATAGAAACTGCATTCGATAACAATGTTCCAATTTTTTGTCCTGCTTTTACTGACTCTAGTGCAGGCTTTGGTTTAGTTATTCATCAAGAAAATAATCCAAAAAAACATATGACCATAGACTCAATTAGAGAGTTTCGTGAATTGACAGAAATTAAAATTCAATCTAAAGGCTCAGGCCTTTTTATGATTGGAGGTGGAGTGCCAAAAAATTTTATCCAAGATACAGTGATCTGTGCTGAATTATTAGGTAAAGAGGTAGAAATGCATAAATATGCTGTTCAAATTACAGTAGCAGACTCTAGAGATGGCGCTTGTAGTAGTTCAACTTTAAAAGAAGCTAGTTCATGGGGTAAAGTGGACGTAACAAAAGAACAGATGGTTTTCGCAGAAGCAACTAGCGTATTACCCCTCATTGCTAGCGATGCTTATCATAAAGGTGAATGGAAAAATAGAGAGAGAAAAAATTTTTCTAAAATTTTTGGATAAATAAATTGAAATATCTATCAAATAAAAAAGGTTTTCTTGGAATTGATAATAAATTTAATTTTAAAGAAAAAGTGGTCATTGTTCCATTTGGTTTAGAGAAAACTGTAAGTTATGGTGGTGGTACAAAAAATGGGCCCAAAGAAATAATAAAAGCATCTCATCAAGTTGAGTTGTATGATGAGGAATTAAAATGCGAACCTTATAAAAAAATTGGTATTAAAACTTTAAGACCTTTTAAAATAGACAAAAATATAAATAAAGCTCTAAAAAAAATGAGTGATATCAACAAAAAAATACTAGAAAAGAAAATTTTTCCAATGACTTTTGGAGGAGAACACTCAATTACACCAGGGTGTATAAATCCTTTTGTTAAAAAGTATAAAAAAATTTGTCTTTTACATTTTGATGCACACGCAGATTTAAGAGAAAGTTATAATGGTGAAAAATTTTCTCATGCTTCAGCAATAAGAAGATGCTTAGATCACAAAAATATCTCTGTTATATCTTTTGGGATAAGAAATATTTCTCAAAGCGAAATAACTTTTTTAAAAAAAAATAAATCTAGAATTAATATTTTTTGGGCTAAAGATAAATCTAAATGGAATTTAAATAAATTCAAAAAACTCATAAAGAATAAAACCGTTTATCTAACATTTGATGTTGATGGACTTGACTCAAGTATTATGCCAGCGACTGGTACTCCAGAGCCTGGTGGTTTACTATGGGATGAAACTTTAAATATAATCAAAATAGCCTCTAAAAATTCAAATATCGTGGGTGCAGATATTAATGAGCTATCTCCAATTAAAGGATTTAATTCTTATAATTTTTTAGTCGCTAAGTTAGCTTATAAAATATTGGCTTATAAATATTTATATTAATCAAATAATTGAATATATTGAATAATATGGAGCTAATTTTAATTTTAAAAATTATTTTTGTTTTAGGAATAATTATCTCTCTTTACGCACTTATCAAAAATTTGGATATAATTAAGATTATTTTGATACATTTATTTAGAAAGATATTTAATAATTTTTTTAACTTCTTTTTTTTTCAAAGAATTTTTATTAGCACATAAAATTGCTGATGAATTTAAAATTACTCCATCATCTTCTAATAACTTTAAGTTATTTGCTTTTGCTGTATTGAAACTAGTTGCAACATCTACTATTAAATCGCTTTTGCCCAATCGAGGAGCGGCTTCCGTAGCGCCATCACTACCAATTATTTCTACCATATTAATTCCTCGAGATTTACACCATTGTTCTGTTAAAAGTTTAAATTTAGTAGCAATTCTCATTAATCGTTTCTTTTTATAAAAAAAATGATTTGAAATTTCTTCTAAATCAGTTGGATTCACGCAATCTAACCAAAACTTTGGTAATAACACACAGACCTGACACTCTCCAAAATTATATTTTTTTTCAATCGATATTCTAGATTGTATTTTTGGCTCAGAATTTTTAAGTAAATCAAGAGCACCTATTCCTGCATCCAATACACCAGTTCCTACGTGTTCGATTATTTCTTTCGGACTTAGATACCATATACGTACATTTTGAAATTTCTTATCTTTTATATAGCCAAATAAATCTCTATCACCTAATTTTTTATATATTTTCAATTTCTTTTTTTTAAATATTTTTTGAGCACTTTCCATCATACGTCCCTTAGAAATTAAACCGATATTAACAAAATTATTCTTCATATATTTAAATTTACCGCCGCTCCAACGGCCTCCGTTTTTCTATATCCTAAATCTTTTAGCAAATTAGAATATCTACCCCCTGAAATATAAACCTGAGATTTTGATTTTGATATAACTTCAATACTAAATACCATGTTGGTGTAATAGCTCACATTTCTCCCTAAATCTGATGCATATAAAATTTTTACATTATTAAAGTTATTTTTGTTTATTGGAAAATAATCATCACTAATAACTAAATTAATTCTATTTTTTTTAAAAAAATTATTTAAAGTTTTCGAGGCATTTTCAATATTACATTCTATCTTTAAAAAATTTTTAATAATTTTTACATCTTTTTTCGATAGATCATCACGAGGAGAATTCATCTTATCATCAAATCTTTCAAGAATTGACCTTAAACTTCGTCCACCATAAACTTCGTCTTGATTAAGCTTTCTGAGTTTAGTGGCTAACAATTTATCACTAACTATTTTTTTTTCATCAATATCGTAATTTGTTTCAAGTTTTTTTAATAGCTTATTAAAATAATCTTTTCTAAAAAAGTGACGAATTAATCTATCTTTATATCTTAAGCTTATGTTTGGTAAACGATTAATCAATGATACAAATATTTCTAAATTACCAATTTTTAATTTGGATCTTTTAAATTTAGTATTTTTTAAAATTTTAAGTGAAGTTTCTATTATCTCCTTGTCATCTTTGTACTTATCATTTGAGTTAAATATCTCCCACCCAAATTGAGAAATGATTGGTAAATCATTTTTTTTTAAAGGTCTGCGATAAGCTAATCCACTGTAAAAATATTTTTTTTTAACATTGCTTTTTTCAGCAGCAAACTTTAATGCTGCAGACAAACTTAGATCAGGTCTTAAGGAAAATTCTTGAAAGTTTTGATCGTAATAAGAAAACATATTTCTTCTTATATCGCCACTTCTCCTAAGTGCTTTCATAGAAGGAATAATATGACTTAACTCAATTTTCTTAAATCCATTAGATCTAAGAATTTTATCAAATGAATTTTTTAATTTCATTGATTAAATTTTCTCGTGGAATATTTATTTGATTTTCTCCTTTTACACCCTGGAGATTTTTCAAAGTAACTGTATTATCTTTAAATTCGTTTTCACCACATATGATAGCTAAAGATAAACCTTTTTTTGAAGCATATTCAAGCTGTTTAGAAAGTTTCTTTTTTGAATCTAAATAGATTTCGGAACTAATATCATTATCTCTTAAAACTTTTAATAGCTCATAATATTTGTTCAATTTACTATCTTCCATTACACAGACTAAAACTGGTTTTTTTTCCTCCAGCTCAATATTATTTTTTTGTGAGAGCGCCCAAGACATGCGATCGCTTCCTATAGAGACTCCGCAACCAAGGAATGGATCTCCCTTAAACTTTGTAATCAAATATTCTCCACCGCTACACACAGCGCCTGCATCTATTATTTTTCCTTTTGAGTTTTTTACATTGAATTTAAGATTTGTCTCAATCACATTTCCTGTATACATGTCCATCCCACGTACTATCGAACTGTTAAATTTTACTTGATCGGCATATTCCCCATAACTTAATATTTTAAATAAATCCTCAAGTTCTTTGATACCTTCATTTGTCAATGGATTATCAATTTTTTTTTTAAGCTCTTTAATATCTTTTATCTTTAAAAATTCTATAATTTTAGAAGACTGTTCATCATTTAAATTTGCTCCCTTGGTAATTGCTCCACTTTGATCAACTCTCTCTTTTCCTAAAAGATCTTTTACACCTTTTAAACCAAATCCAGGTTTATCTAACTTATCTATTCCACGTAAAACCTTTTGTTTTTGTTTTTGATCAACAATTTTTAATTGATCCATTAAACCTTGAACAATTTTTCTATTACTTACATTAATGACAAATTCTGATTTTTTAAGAAACTCAGTAAAAATACTTCCAATAATATTACATAAATCTGCATTGGCTTGATTTTTGTCAAAATTACCAATAATGTCAACGTCACATTGGCCGAAAGATCTATATCTATTACTACCTGGTTTATCACGTCTAAAGACATTTCCAATTTCATACCGCTTATATGGGTTTGGTAAATTCATATAATTTTGCTTATAAAAATTTATTAAAGGCTGAGATAAATCATATCTTAACGAAACTTCTGTTCCTTCATCAGAAAAAGTATAAATATCTGACATCGGATTTTCTTCATCCTCTGATAATGAATTTCCAATTATAGAACTAAGCTGCATGGGACTAGTTTCTAACGGGGAATACCCAAATTTAATGAAATTTTTTTCAATTACCTCTAATAGCTTTTTTTTTAAAAGCAGAGAATTACCCCACTTATTTTGAAAGCCCTTTGGTAGGCTCGGTATCAATTTGTTTTCTTTCATTTGACCTTTTTGGCGTACAGCCGGGTGGACTCGAACCACCGACCCCCTGAATCACAATCAGGTGCTACCACCAGCTGAGCTACGGCTGCATATCTTTTATTCTTTTATACTAATTAATATTAAATTTAAATTTTTAAATGATTATTTGCTAGCATAGCTAGCGTGGAAATGATGATTATGCACACCTCTATTACTTACTTTAAGAACATTTCTCAAAGTACTTTTAATATCAGTGTTTTTATTTAACATTTGCATAACTTAGAGGCCTTTTAGACAAAATATTTGATATTGCAAGTATTAATTAAAAAGGACGTAAATTAATTTAATAAATCTACGTCCTCAATAATTCTAGAAATTCGTGATTTAAGATTCTTTTTTCTCTAAATTCACTGCACTAGGACCCTTGGGACCGTCTTGAAGCTCAAAAGAAATCTTATCTCCTTCCTGAAGGAAACGAAGTCCAGCCTCTTTGACAGCTGAAGCGTGAACAAAAACATCTTTTTCTTTATCTTCCCTTTCAATGAATCCAAATCCTTTCTTTGAATTGAACCACTTGACGGTGCCATTTAACTTAGTCATTTTTATTACCTCGTATTTATTATTATAAAAAAATTAAATTATTTTTTTTTAAAATTCAAGATGTTTAATCGACTAAACATTTTTATTGCCAAAATGGACATCGAGACGGTGCGACGGGTTAGAATCGAACTAACAACCTAGCGCTTTTCAGGCGCTCGTGCCGACCACATACACCACCGTCGCATATTTATATTCTTAACCTCTATACACTATACGCCCTTTACTAGTATCATAACCGGAGATTTCGACGGTCACATTATCACCTTGTAATATTCTTATTCTATTTTTTTTTAATTTTCCTGCCGTGTGCGCCACAACTGTATGTCCATTTTCAAGGATAACGCGAAACATGGCGTTGGGAAGCATCTCAGAAACTTTTCCTTTAATTTCAAAAATATTTTGCTCTTTAGCCAATTTATTTCTTCTCCATTCTTTTTTTTATAGATATATTGTGACCCATTAAACTTTCTATCTCGCTCAACAATATGCCACTCTTTCCAAGCTTTGCAACTCCTTTTTTACTTAGTTCATTATAACTAGTTTGAGTTATAAAATCTTTTACACCCAAACCAGAGGAAAATTTTGCGCTTCCGTGAGTTGATAAATTATGATTTTGAGGACCATAGTCACTCAGTCCCATACTGCTATATGGTCCGATACAAATACTTCCCGCAATTATTTTTTTATTTAAATATTTTTTATATTTTTTCAACGTGATCTCGATGTGTTCTGGAGCTATGTGGTTTATAAGATTAATAATGTCTTTGTCATTTGGAACATGAATTAAAAGCCCATTTTTTTTCAAACTTTTACTTGCTATTTTTTTCCTAGGAAGGTTTTTTAATTGTTTATAAATTGCAGATTTGGTTTTCTTTATCAATTCTTTGCTCTTTGACAATAATATTGCCATTGCATCAGTATCGTGTTCGCTTTGAGCAATCATGCTTGATGCAGTGGTTTCTGGTGAAGATGAAGAGTCCCCTATGCAAAGTATCTCACTAGGCCCATAATTAGCTGATTCAATTCCACACAAACCCTCCAAAAATACAAATTTTTTACTTAAAGCGACCCATTTAGAACCTGGTCCTACAATCTTATTTACTGCTCTTACTTTTTTTGTACCCATCGCTAATGCCATAATTGCAGATGCGCCACTTAAGCTATAATATTCTTTTATCCCAAGTTTTTTAGCTGTGTAATAAACTGATCCATTAATCTTCCCATTTAAACTTGGAGTACATAAGACAATTCTTTTTACACCTGCGATGATCGCGGGTGTTGCACACATAATAAGAGTTGATGGTAAATTTCCAGGGACGTAACAAGCAGCACTATTGATAGCTTTATTCTTATAATAAAATTTATTATTAAAATTATCCTTATAAAAAATATCTTTAGGTTTTTGTTTTATATGCCAATCTTTCACCCTTTTACATGTCTCATCGATTGCTTTTTTAATTTTTGGATCAACTAATTTTATAGCTTTTAATATATCTTTATTATCTGGAATAATTTTAGAATTGCCATTAAAGCGTTTTTCGTATCTAATTAGGGCCTTATCTTTATTTTTACGAACATCATTTATTATCTTCTCTACAATTCTTAAAGTAGATTTATCGACTACTTTTCTTGCATCTAAAATTTTGTCGAGTTGATTATAAAAATTTTTTTTGTTACTATCTAATATCTTCATTATTTTTCATTTTCTATTTGATCTTCCAATGTAATATCAATTAATTCAGTGCTTAAAGCTATATGAGCATTATTTTTGAAAATCAAATTAATTTCAAAATTTTCTTTATTTTTTAAATAATCTATTGCGATTAACTCTAAAGTCAAATCATGGTTTTTTTGATTAATATTTTTTGACTTAACTTTTGAAACATGATCAACGCGGCAGATAGAATTTATTTCTTTACTACCCTTTTCATTTTCAATGCTGGATCTTTTCGCTGACAACAAAAATATTTTATTTGATGGTAGATATTTCATTTCTGATACTTTGATCTTAGCAGAATTCAATAAAGCCGAAATCAGTGTGAGACCATCTCTGTCATTGGCAATAATTTTTTTTTGGTACTTTTTCTCATCCATTATTTTACTCGTCTTATTTTAACACCAATATTTCTTAGTTTATTTTCTAGGTTTTCATAACCTCTATCTAAATGATAAATTCTATTTATTATAGATTTGCCACTCGAAACCATTGCAGCTAAAACTAAAGCAACTGAGGCTCTCAAATCACTAGACATTAATTCTGCACCGATAAATTTTGTATTACCCTCAATTATCGCTTTATTTTTTTGAATTCTTATAGTAGCTCCAAGTCTTTGAAGCTCTCCAACATGAAGAAATCTATTTTCAAAAATATTTTCAGTTATAATGCTTTTTCCATTTGCCATACACATTAAAACCATAAATTGCGATTGCATATCAGTAGCTACACCAGGCCATTCTTTCGTTTCGATATTCTTAATTGGTTTTATTTTTTCAGGTCCACTAATAAAAATTTTATTGTTTCCTTGCTTAATTCTTGCTCCAGCTTTTTTTAATAATTTAAGTTCGGTTTCAATGATTTTAGGATTAAAATTTATTATTTCAAGATTTCCCTTCGCCAGTGTTGCGGCCACACTAAAAGTCCCAGCCTCTATTCGATCAGACATCACAGTATAAGTTGTTTGTGATAAAGAATTTACTCCTACAACTGTACAAGTTCTTCCAGACCATTTTATATTTGCACCAGCTTTATTTAGAAATTGTGTAAGATCAAAAATTTCAGGTTCTCGAGCTGCTAACTTGATGTGTGTGGTCCCTTTCGCCAAGCACGCTGCAAGAATCGTATTAGTTGTAGCTCCGACACTTACTTTAGCAAACTTTATTTGACTACCTTTTAATCTTCCTTTTGATTGGGCCATAATGTATCCATTCTTGATATCAAAATTCATACCTAATTTTTTTAATGCAGCTAAATGATAATTAACGGGTCTCGCGCCGATTAGACAACCGCCAGGCATTGATATTTTAGCTTTGTTAAATTTTGAAATTAACGGTCCTAAAACCAAAAAAGATCCTCTCATTTTTTTTACGATAGCGTAATCGCAAAAAGTTTTCATTCTTTTTCTATTTATTATTTTTACAGTTCTATTATCTTTCGATAAAATTATTTTTGATCCAAGAGATTTTAATAAATAAAGCATACTTCTTATATCTTGTACTCTTGGTAAATTTTTAACAACTACTGGTTTGTCAAATAATAAAGTTGCTGCAAGAATACCCAGCGAACTGTTCTTGGAGCCAGAAATTTTAACTTTTCCCTTGATTTTACAGGGACCATTGATCAAAAATTTATCCATTTAAATTATTTTGATTTTGCTAAAGTAATTCCTACTTGGTTTTGATAACGTCCATTTCTATCAGCATAAGATATTTCTGGTTGGTCTCCTTGAAAAAAAAGTATCTGCGCTGCTCCACTATTTGCGTACAATCTAATACTATTACTTGTGTGGTTTGAAAATTCGAGCACCAAAACGCCGTGCCAACCTGCCTCTAACACAGTAGGTGGTACACCTAGACCACATCGTGCATACGTTGATTTTGCCGTAACAAGACCTGTAACATTTCTTGGCATTTTAAAATATTCGAGACTCGCGGCGAGTGCAAAACTATTGGGCGGTATTAAAATAGACTCTTCATTTTTTACTGTAATAAAATTGTCTTCACTGAAATTTTTTGGATCAGCAGTAGCTCCCTTAATATTAGTAAATATTTTGAATTCCGAGCCACAGCGTAAAGTATACCCCATCGAATCTTGCCCATGACTAATGCCTTTTGAAACATTCTCACCAACATATGGACTTATCATTTCTTCTTCTTTGGCTAATCTTTTAATTTGTTTATCGTTAAGTATCATTTTTCTTTTTATTTTTTTTTTGAAAATATTTTCTTTTTTTAAGATTTTTACGTAAAGCTAATGCCTCTTTTTCTTTTCTTAGCTTAATCTTAAGATTCATCTTTATTTGGAGCAGTTAGTGCCTCAAGCGACAATGGCACTGATGAATCCAAAGGTCTTTTCTTTTCATCTTTTTTTTTTGTTCCCTCTTTTAATAATTTTTCTTCTCTTTTTGCTTTTCTTTCAGCTAGTTTTTTTTCACGTTTAGCTTGCTTTTCCATTCTCTTAGCACTGCGAGTTGAATCATAGTCATAATGGATACCCATGGCGTTCTTAATTTTACCAAAATAATCTATAGATTCCTCATAAATTAAGTTATCATCTTTATCTAAAATTATTTTTGTATAAATTTTCATAGTTTTTTTTGATTGTTTATAAACTAATAAAATAATATGGCAATAATAAGCAAATATAGCTTTTTAGTTGTATTACTCCAATAGTTTAAAAGTAAAACTGACGATTAGAAATTATTAATTTTGAGGTTATTAAACGGATCGTAGAAATTATTTTTTATAAAAAAGCTTTCTTAAAAAAATTGTAACTATAACTAAACATACAAAAATGACTATAGGGATATAAATATCTGGTAAAGTTATTATGTCAATTATTCTCGGAGCATCTAAATTATTTTCAATCACTTTTTCCAAACCTGATCCAATAGAAACTACTAAAAATATTTGGGGTATAATTCCTATTAAGGTCGCAAAGAAAAAATTACTTGTTTTTACGTCAAAAATAGCTGGAAGGACACAACTAATTTGCCAAGGCACTCCACCACAGAAACGGTAAATCAATAGATAATGAAACTCGGACTTTTTAAATTTTGACTCTAAATTTTCAAATTTATTTAAAAATTTTTCTCGTATTAATTCCTTTAAAAAAAAATTTCCAAAAAGATACAAAAATGTTGCTCCTATAGTTAATCCTAAAACTACAACTAAAGTGCCTAAAGCTTGTCCTAATAAGTAGCCTCCAAGCAATGCTATAATTGACCCGAAACCTAAAAAAGGGAATACCCATAAGATTGTAAAAAATAAAAAAGATAATGATAATAAAAATAAATTATTTTTTTTTAATTCAGATAAATAATTTGTATTTTCTTTAATAAATTCATATGAAGTCAGTTGTTGAATGCTAAATTTGGACAAAAGAATGTATAAGAATGTACCAACCAATATTATGTAAGATAATCCAATAAATAATTTAATTTTTTTAGATTTTTCCATAAATCAATATATTATTCATATATCTTCTGTTTGCTATTTTTTAATTTAGTTAATATAAAGAGCGCAATTTATTAATACATCTAACTAAATTAGAATTATGAAAAGAACACTACAAAGAAAATTTGGTAAAAGGAAAAAAAAACATGGTTTTCGGTCAAAAATGAAAACTAAAGGTGGAAGAAAACTTCTCAAAAGACGTAGGCAACGTAAAAGAAAACATTTAACTGTGTCTTCAACGATGAGAAGAAAAAGAAAATAATCTGAATAAAATGAAAAGCAAGATTGTTGCTCTTTCTAATAATGAGGACTTCAAAAGTCTTTTAAAAAAAAACAAGATTTCAAATAAATACGTCACTATTTTTTTTGGATCATTAAAAAATAAAGATAACAAGAATTTGAATATCTCATTTTCAGTAAAAAAAAAAATTGGTAATGCTGTTAAGAGAAATTTTATAAAGAGACGCCTTAGAAACATTGTGAATGATGCAGTAAAGAAAATTTCAATTAATTTTGGTTATTCATATCTTGTGATAAGCAAACCAAGTATGTTAAACAATGAATTTAAAAATATAAAAGAAACTTTATTTCGAGAACTTGAAAAAATTAGATAATGAAAATTTTAACTATAATCTTAATTAAATTTATTAAAGGATATAGATTTTTAATTAGCCCTTTGTTAGGACATTCTTGTAGATACCTCCCTACATGCTCTGAATATAGTATAGAAGCTTTAGAGACCCATGGTTTGCTAAAAGGGATAATGATTAGCTTTAAAAGAGTTATTACTTGCCATCCAATAAAAATTTTAGGTGGTGGTGAAGGTTTCGATCCAGTAAAAAAAAACATTAAGATTAAAAAATAATGGATACTAAAAACGTTATAGCGGCAATAACATTATCATCAGCAATAATAATTCTTTGGTCATTGTTTATGATACCTGAACAACCACAAAAAAAAGATTTAATTAAAAAAGATAAAGATAAAGTCGAGCAAAATACTGACACTCCAAGTCTAGAACAAAAGGAAACAGAAATTAAGATTTCTAGAAAAGAAGCGTTAAATCAAAATGAAAGAGTAAAATTTGAAAATGACAATATCATTGGGTCAATCTCTCTAAAAGGTGCATCTATAGACGATTTAACGTTTAAAAAGTATAAGGTGAATCTTGATAGTGAAGAGAGAATAACTTTATTAGGACCAAGAAATATTGATCAGGGTTATCTGATAGACAGTGGTTTTGTTACATCTGATAAAAATATTGATATTCCAAATTCAGAGACAATTTGGTCGGTTGTGGGTAATAATAAACTTACAAGCAATACTCCAATTAAACTTGCTTGGACTAATGAACAGGGTTTGAAGTTTGAGAAAGAAATATCATTGGACGATGAATATCTTTTTACGATTAAACAAAAAGTAATTAACAAAGGTGAAAATAAATACGACTTTTATTCTTATGGCCAGATAATAAGAAATGAAATCCCAGAAATAATAGATTTTCTGATACTTCATGAGGGTTTAATTGCAACCTTGGATGATGAATTAATTGAAGAAGATTATGATGATATTCAAGATAAAAAGTTTACTAGAATAGCTAATAAAGGTTGGTTAGGAATAAGTGACAAATATTGGATAACTTCATTAATACCTCCAAAAAATATCGAATTTAAAACAACATTTGATTATAAAAATAAATTTAGAGCAAATTTTATATCTACAGTTCCACTAGAGTTAAACGAAAATAGCTCAATTGAAGAGGAATTACAGATCATTGTCGCAGCTAAAAGAGTAGATATAATAGATGGTTATGCTGAAGCACTTAACATTGAAAAATTTGATTTGGTCATAGATTGGGGGTTTTTATATTTTATTACAAAACCACTATTTTATGGAATTGATTATTTTTTTAAACTTCTTGGAAATTATGGTCTGGCAATTATAGCTATTACGATTTGCATAAGATTAGCCTTTTTTCCTCTAGCAAATTTTTCATTTAGAAGTATGGCTAAAATGAAGGCGCTACAACCTGAGATGGTCAGACTTAAAGAGTTGCATAAAGACGATAAAATGAAATTACAACAAGCTATGATGGCACTTTACAAAAAAGAAAAAGTAAATCCGATGTCAGGATGTTTGCCAATCTTGGTTCAAATTCCAGTTTTTTTTGCTTTATATAAAGTTTTATTTGTTACTATTGAAATGAGACAAATGCCATTTTATGGTTGGATACAAGATTTATCAGAAAGAGATCCAACATCGATTTTTAATATATTTGGACTATTACCATATGACGTTCCCTCATTTCTTGTAATTGGAGCGTGGCCAGTAGCAATGGGTCTTAGCATGTATGTGCAACAGAAACTTAACCCAGCTCCAACTGATCCAATGCAAGCTAAAATATTCATGTTTTTTCCCTTATTTTTGACTGTAATACTTGCACCATTTCCAAGTGGTCTAGTTATTTATTGGACCGTGAACAACATTCTCACTATGGCTCAACAAGTATTTATTATGAAGAGAACAACAGTTAAAACTGTAACATAATTCAATATTAAAAAAAGAAGATCTTAACCACAATGGATATTAGAAAAATATTACCTAAAAATGGACCTCCAATAAATGAGGTTTCTAAATATATAGAAAAATATAAAGATGATTTGATTTGTTTAAAATACGGAGGAAATATCTTCTTAAATCGTGAGATCTTCC
Organism: uncultured Pelagibacteraceae bacterium; assembly: GCA_902601235.1. Classification (GTDB taxonomy): domain Bacteria; phylum Pseudomonadota; class Alphaproteobacteria; order Pelagibacterales; family Pelagibacteraceae; genus Pelagibacter. The sequence continues at coordinate 18,247 of CACKMG010000009.1, read as the reverse complement.
TAAATTTTATTGAAGATCTTAGTATTCTAAATAAATTAGGTCTCTCAATTATAGTTGTTCATGGTGGAGGCCCAAGAATTCAAAAGGAATTAGAAAAATCTAATATACAGTCTAAATTTATAAGAGGACTTAGAGTAACAGATAAAAAAATAATAGATATTGTTGAGAATGTTCTTATTGATTTTAATAACGATATAGTAAGTTCGTTAGAAAAAATGGGTACAAAAGCGGTTGGAATTCACACTAAAAAGAATAATGTTATTGAAGTTTTACAAGATGCACCTGAACTCGGTTTTGTTGGCACACCTAACAAAATTAATAATCAAATTTTACTTAATATTGTTAAAGATGATAAAATCCCAATTATATCACCTTTGGGTCTACAAAAAAATCAAACTTATAATATTAATGGAGATGTAGCTGCTGGAAAAATAGCACAATCACTTAAATGTAGAAGATTGCTTTTAATGACTAATGTTGAAGGTGTCTTAGATAAAAATAAAAATCTAATTGAGGAAATATCTTCCTCTGAAATTTTGGAAATGGTTAAAAATGAAACTATCACTGGAGGCATGATCCCAAAGATAAATATGGGGCTAGAGTCTATTAATAATGGAGTTACTGCTGTAGGAATAATTGATGCGAGGCCGAAACACTCGATACTCTTTGAATTATTTTCTGATAAAGGTTCAGGCACATTAATTAGAAAATGAATTTAAAAGAAAAAAAATATCTTCTACTTGATCTTGATGGTGTTTGTTATGGTAAGCATAATAACTATTCTTTAGATCGTGTATTTGGTCAAGTCTCAAAGAGAATGACACAATTTATATCTGAAAAACTTAATATTGATAAAGATAAAGCTAAAGAACTACAAACTAATTACTTCTATAAATATAATACTTCATTAAGAGGGTTAATGGTTCATAATGGAATATCACCAGATGAATTTTTGTCTTACGTTCATGAAATTGATTTATCATTTATGAAAGAAGATAAAATTATGAGAAATGAACTTCAACAATTAGATATGGAAAAATTCATCTTTACTAATGGAAGTGCTGAACATGCTGCTAATATTTTAACTCACCTTGGTGTGTATGATTTATTTGGAAGAGATAAGGTTTTTGATATTAAAGATGCCGGTTATGTGCCTAAACCTCAAGCAGAAACTTTCGACTTAATGGTTAAAAAATTTGGTATAAATCCAAAAGAGACTATTTATATAGAGGATATAGCTAAAAATTTAAGCATAGGTCACAAACGAGGGTGTACAACTGTTTGGTTAATTAATGATGAACATTTTGGAAAAATGGATGCCGATAAAGATTTTATTTCACACAAAATTGAAAATCTGTCTTTATTTCTTAAAGAAATAAGGTTATTAAAAAACCAATAAATTATGTCTATAGAAAAAATCATAAATGATGCCTGGGAAAACAAAGATCAGGTAAATCCTAATTCGGATCAATCTTTAAAAGATGCAATTAATCAAGTGATCGCTGATTTGGATAGTGGTAAATCGAGAGTTGCTGAAAAAGTAAATGGGGAATGGATAACTCATCAACACCTAAAGAAAGCAATCATGCTAAGCTTTAGAATTTATCCAATGGAAAATTTAAATGGACCATATTCTAGTTGGTTTGACAAAGCTCATTTATTAAAAGGAAAAACAGCTGGCTGGACGAAAGAAGATCATGAAAGAGCAGGATTTAGAATGGTGCCAAATTCACCAGTGAGAAAAGGATCATTTGTTGGAAAAAATGCTGTTTTGATGCCATGTTATGTAAACATCGGAGCATACATCGATGAAGGAACTATGATAGATACTTTTGCAAGAGCCGGTAGCTGTAGTCAAATAGGTAAAAATTGTCATATATCCGCTGGTTCAGGAATTGGCGGAGTATTAGAACCTGCTCAAGCACTACCAACAATTATAGAAGATGGAGTCATGATTGGAGCTATGTCGGAAATTGTGGAAGGAGTAATTGTTGGGGAAGGATCAGTTGTTAGTATGGGTATGTATATTGGTCAATCTACAAAAATTGTTAACAGAAAAACTGGAGAAATAACTTACGGAAAAATTCCACCTTATTCTGTAGTAGTTCCAGGCACTTTACCTGACAAAAATAACCCTAAAGGACCTTCTTTATATTGTGCAGTGATTATTAAACAGGTTGATGAAAAAACTAGATCAAAAACTAGTTTAAATGATCTTTTGAGAGATTAAACATGCAGAAAGTTAATGAATTACAATTAGCTAAAGAGCTAATTAGGTTTCCAACTGTAACTCCAGTAGACGCTGGTGTGATGAAATTTTTAGAAAAAAAATTGAAAAAACTTGGTTTCAAAACAAAAATACTAGAATTTAAAGAGAAAGGTTTTAAACCAGTAAAAAATTTATATGCAAAATTAGGGTCAAAGGGACCTAATTTTTGTTATGCTGGTCATTTGGATGTTGTGCCTCCGGGTAATATAAAAGATTGGACAATAAATCCATTTAAACCATCCGTTAAAAAGGGTCATTTAATTGGGAGAGGGGCAAATGATATGAAAAGCTCTATTGCGGCTTTTGTTTCTGCTGTAAGTATTTTTTTATCAAAAAATGGAAAATTTAATGGATCAATTAGTTTATTAATTACCGGAGATGAAGAAGGTGATGCAGTGAATGGAACAAAAAAAGTAGTAGAATATCTTAAAAGAAAAAAAGAAAAAATAAATTTCTGTTTAGTCGGTGAACCAACAAATCCAAATAAATTGGGTGAAATGATAAAAATTGGTCGAAGGGGCAGTTTGACTGGCAAATTAACCATATTAGGAACACAAGGTCATGTTGCATATCCTCATAGAGCAAATAATCCTTCAACCATTATTGTCAAAATTTTAAATGAGTTAAAAAATATTAAATTTGATAAAGGGACAAAAGATTTTCAGCCGACGAACTTAGAAGTTACAAAAATTAATATAAACAATACTGCTGATAATGTAATTCCTGCTTCAGCTGAAGCAACATTTAACATAAGGTTTAACAATAAACATTCCTCTACATCTATTAAAAAAAGACTTAAAAAAATTTTAATTAGAATTAATAAGAAATATAAATCAAAATTCAAAATTGATTATAGAGTTTCTGGCGAAGCTTTTTTAACTAAGCCAGATAAAACAACGTACATGATACAAAACACTATTAAAAAAATTACCAAGATAAAACCAAAATTATCTACTACAGGTGGAACTTCAGACCTACGTTTCATAAAGGCTATATCGCCCGGTTTAGAATTTGGTTTAGTTGGAAGGACTATGCACCGTGTAGATGAAGTTGTATCTTTAAAAGACTTAAAAAATTTATCAAAGATTTATCAAAATATATTACAAAATTATTTTAAGTGAAAACTGGTTTAATTACTTCTGATACTTATAAAAATCATGATACTGGTCCTGGACATCCAGAGCAAATAGCAAGAGTTTCTGTAATAGAAGATAATTTCAAAAAACTTAATAATAAAAATCTTTTATGGAAGAAACCATCTAAAGTTTCTGATGAAATTCTTTTAACTACTCATAATAATGATTATATAAATATGGTAAAAAGTTCATTTCCTAAAAAAGGTTTTTCTTCACTTGATGGAGATACGATTATTTCACCTGGTAGTAAGAATGCAACCTTGGATGCTGTGGGATCAATAATCACTGCAATCGATGGTGTTGAAAACAAAGAATTTAAAAATGCTTTCTGTCCTGTAAGACCTCCAGGTCATCATGCAGAAAAAAGTAAAGCAATGGGGTTTTGTATTTTTAATAATGTCGCTATAGGGGCAAATTATCTAATAAGAAAATATAAATATAAAAAAATAGCTATAGTCGACTGGGACGTTCACGCCAGCAATGGAACAGCTGATATATTTTATGATAATGAGAAGGTTCTTTTGATATCAACTCATCAGTATCCTTACTATCCTGGGACAGGTTCAGAACAAGAAAAAGGTAAATTTAATAATATCCTAAATATACCTTTGCCAGCTGGTACAAGTTCGGAAGAATATTTAAATGCATTTGAACGAGTATTAAAAAAACTAAAGGAATTTAAACCAGAATTTATATTAATCAGTGCGGGTTTCGATGCACATAAGAATGACCCTTTGGCTCAATTTAATCTTAATACAGAAGATTATTACACTATTACTTTTAGATTGCTAAAAGCATCTAAAAGATTTTGTGCTGGTAAAGTAGTATCAATTCTTGAGGGTGGTTATGATTTACAAGCACTTCAAGATAGCACTAAAAGACATGTTGATGCATTATTAGAATTCAATTGATAATTATCTAATAAATTATAGATAACCCATCATGAAATTATATCGAATAAAAAAATCTAAAATTGATAATAAAGGACGTGGACTCTATGCAACGCGTAATATTAAAAAAGGTACAAAAATAATCAATTATGTTGGAAAAATTATTACAAATAAAGAAGTAGATGAGTCTGATAAATTTGATAACAAAAAACCTATTTATTTATTCACGCTGAATAAAAAATATACACTTGATGGTGATTTTGCTTGGAACACTGCAGGTTTGGTAAATCATTCATGTAATAATAATTGTGACTATAACGGAAAAGGACTTAAAGTTTGGATTACAGCAATTAGAGATATTAAAAAAGGTGAAGAATTTACTTGTGACTACGGCTTCGGGTTTGATAAAGATTTCAAGCAGTTCAAATGTAAATGTGGTGCAAAAAATTGTTGTGGATATATTGTTCGAGCTGAGTCTAGATGGCGAATTAATAAAAAATTCGCAATGAAAAACAAAAAAAAGCTAATAAATAACTCTCGTTAAATAAAGACCTTCGGGTGGTGCTGGTGTCGCACATAAAAGTCTGTTTTTAGATTTCATTACACTTTGAAATTTTTTTAATGTCCATTTCTTTTCTCCAAGATATTTTAAACAACCAACCATTGAACGAACCTGTTGTTGTAAGAAAGATTGAGATCTAAATTCTATTTCTATCTTATTTTTAAAAGATTTAATTTTTACGAGCTTCATTGTTTTAATTGGACTTTTTGCTCTGCAACTAGAAGCTCTAAAAGTTGAAAAATCTTTTGTTCCAACTAATTTTTTTGCACCTTTTTTCATAGCAACTAAATCAAGTTTCTTCATTATGTGCCAGCCTCTATTATTTTCTAAAGCTGGTCTACTTACACGATTAATGATTATATATTTATAAACTCTTATTTTAGCTGAAAATCGCGCATGAAAATTATTGCTTCTTTTTCTGATTTTAAGAATTGCTACTCCATCCTTATTCAAAAAGTGATTTATCGACTTTAGAAATCTATCAAAATCTTTTATTTTATTTTTACAATCAAAGTGTGCAGATTGTTCAATTGCATGAACACCTGTATCAGTTCTACCAGATCCAAGTAAAATTATTTTTTCTTTTAAGAGATTTGAAATTTTTTCTTGTACAAGTCCCTGAATAGTTTTGCCTTTTTTTTGAACCTGCCAGCCTCTAAAATTTGTACCCACATACTCAATTAGTACTTGATATCTAAACATAAGATAATCTTGAACCTTTTCTAATTTGAGAACCAAGCATAAATTCACCAATTTTTTGAGGTTTTTTTCCTTGTCTCTGAATTTCAAGAATTTTTATAGATTGATTGTTGTTGCAAGCAATTTCCAACTGATCTGAAATCACTTCACCAGCTTTGCCTATGCCACCAGCTATTTCAGCTTTTAAAATTTTATATCTTTCTCCATTAAAACTAAAAAAAGCACCAGGAACAGGCATCAAACCATTAATCTTTCCAATAATCTTAGAAGCATCACTGTTCCAATCAATTTGCGATTCCTTCTTATCAATTTTTTTCGCATAAGTTGCTTTTGAATGATCTTGCTCAACAAATTTCGCCTTATCCTCTAATATGTCGTCTACGTTATCTAAAATTTTTTCAGCTGCAATAGATGATAACTTTTCTGAAATTTCTTGAGCATTTTGATAAATATCCATCTTTACTTTATAGATATTACAAACAGGTCCACTATCTAATTCCTCTACAATTTTCATAACACTAATTCCAGTTTCATTATCTAAATTCATAATAGCTCTTTGAATAGGTGCAGCTCCGCGCCAGTGGGGAAGTATTGAACCATGAATATTAATAAAACCTTTTTTGGTTAAATCTAAAAAATTTTTTGGAATAAATTGACCATAAGCTACAACAATTGCAAGATCAGCATCTAGTTCTTTCAAAAATTCATATTCTTCTTGATTATCTTTTAATGTTACTGGAGTTCTAAAATCTATATTTAAAGTTTCCGCAATACCTTGAATTGGAGACTTATTAATTTTTTGTCCTCTATGAGATTTTTGAGGTGGTTGTGTATACACGACTGATATCGGATAACCATTTTGATATAATGATTTTAAAATTGGTACAGCAAACAACGGGGTACCCATAAAAATAATCTTTTTTGCCATTTATCAAACGACTATTCGAGTAGATTTATTTTTGGATAATTTTTTTAAAATCATTGATCTTTTTAATTTTGATAAATAGTCAATAAAAAGAATACCGTCTAAATGATCCATCTCATGTTGAATGCATGTTGCTAGCAAACCTTCAGCTTTTAATATTTTTCTTTCTCCATTATAGTTTAAATATTCAACATCACATTTACTTGGCCGATCTATTTCTGCAAATTGATTTGGAACAGACAAGCAGCCTTCTTCATATGTAGATTTTGATTGATTCTTATTTTTAATCACAGGATTTACAAAGTATCTCGGATCTTTTTTTCCATCTTTTTTTCCTAAATCCATAACAATTATTCTTTTTGGTACACCTATTTGAATTGCTGCAAGACCTATACCATTTGCTGCATACATTGTTTCCAACATATCATCCATTAAGATTTTTTCATCATTGCCAACCTTTTCAACTGGTTCTGAAACCTTTCTTAATATATCGTTAGGTTCTGTTAATATAGTTTTAACTGCCATGATGAGTTTATTTTAATGTATTATTTAAACTTTTAAAGGTAGAACTTTTAATAAAATCTTATTTCTTATAGTGTCAATATTTAGCTGATTTAAAGTAGCAATTATAAAATAAATAGTGTCTTCATCTATTCTCTCTAGTTCATCTTGACCAATAACCTCTGCTATTCTCAATAAAGCAGCACCTTTTTCTTTATTATTTATCATAACCTGAATGTCTGTAGGTATTTCTGACGTATTTATTTCGTATAAATCATTGTATTTTTTCTCAATAATTATCCCATCAGACTTTAAAGACTCAATGAGAATTATATCTTTTTTTGAAAGAAAATATTTTTTATTTTTTTTTATTTTTTTTAAAAAATTATTAATATCTTTAGTAATTTTTGTTTTTGAATAATCACCGTTAAAATAATTAACAAGTTTTGATTGGTGTATAATTTCATTATTATATTTTATTTTTTTGTCCTTTTCTTTTTCAATTTTGATATTTGTGTAATAAAAACTAGTTAAAGTATCAGGTATTTTTAATGGATCCATTTCATCCAAATATTTTTTTAATTCTTTATCAAAAGCTTGATCAATCTCATCCTTTTTAAAAGAGTCTTTTAAAATTTTTAATAATTTTAATTTTTCTACCATTTCTGACTCAAGTAAAATTTTTTGATAAATTAATGCTCTTGCTTCAATATTTGATAAAGATTGGTAATTTTCCTTTGCGTTTAAAAGCTGATTTATACTAAATTGGAATCTTTTATATAAATTAAAAAGATCTTTTTCTGGATAATTTTTGTTATGAACAGCTTTTTCAATAGTTGAAATTTTATCTAAGTTTTTAGTATCTACCTCTTTAAAAGACGTCAATAAATTTGAAGAGGAGAGATATTTCCAAATTATTTTACTAGTAGTCTCATTTGGTTCAAATTCAAAATTAGGATTTGTTATATGAGCTAAATGAAAATCAAAAATAGTTTTTTCTGAGATACTCTCATCAATTTCATTTGAATAACCAAATAGAATATTTATTTTTTTTTCAAAATATAGATCTTTAAAACCAAGCTCTTTTTTTAAATCAAAAAGAATTTGAGCTTCATTATTTTTATTTGATTTAATCAAACAATATATTTCAAATTTTGATAAATATTCATCATTTATAGGATTTAAATTTTCTGAAAATATGTCACAAGCCCTTTTAATCTCATAATTTGATAAATATTCATTTATATAATATTTCGTTATTTCTGGTTGTAGATCTAAAGCTTGGTTTTTAATAAGATATTCTTTAATTAAATCAAAATCTGAGTTTTTAATTAACCAATCTGATTTAAATTTCAAAAACTCATTTTTTGAAATATTTTTCTTTGGGTAATAAGAATTAGTTAAAACAGAAATATTCATAATTTCTTTTGCATCTTCTGAAAAATTTATTTTATATAATTTTGAAAATATATTTTTAAGTTGATCTCCGTCCGAGTTTATCCACATATTAAGATCTAAATCAAATTCTTCAGGATCGTAAAGACCTAATAACTTAATTTCATTTAAGTTCAAATTTTGATCTAATTTGATATTTTCAACTTTTTTTTTGGATTGCATTTCATAAATGCTAATTTCATTTGTATTAATTTGGTTGTCAGCCGTCTCTTTTAAAGAATTTTGCTCAATATTTTCTTTATCAATATTCCAGATATCAACTGGTTCTTCTTCAGCATAACTATAAAATGAAAAAAGTATAAATATAGTTAAAAAAAATTTATTATTTAACAATTTTAAAATTCTCATTAGGAATTATTTTCTCTATTTCTTTCAGCGGTGCAGGAAAATCTATTTTATTTAGTAGATAAACAATTCCAAGAATTACTACGAATGCTAATAATAATTTTAAAACGATACTGATAATGTTTATTCTCGAACTTGTTTTTTTAATAAATTGCATATAACTTTAGTTAATTTCAAATTAAGACATATTTGTGTTTTTTCAATAAAGAATATTATGGAATCAAGTAAAAATATTGTTTTTTTAGGTATGATGGGATCTGGAAAATCTACATTAGGATTGTTACTCTCTAAAAAATTAAAAAAAAATTTTATTGATGTAGATACATATATTGAAAACGAATTGGGTAAGAAAATATCAACACTATTTAAAGAAAAAGGTGAAAGATTCTTTAGAGAATATGAGGAAAAAACAACATTAAAAATATTACAAAAGAAAAATATAATTATATCAGTGGGTGGTGGTGCTTTTTTAAACAAAAAAATTAGATCAGAAGTGTTAAAAAATCACTTATCTTTCTGGTTAAAGTGGAACAGTGAAATTTTAGTTAATAGAATTAAAAGTAACCCAAAAAGACCAATAGCTTTTAATGCAACAAAAAATGAGTTATTTGATATGATTAAAAAACGTTCAAATTTTTACTCAAAAGCAATGTACAAAATAAACTGTAATTATCATACAAAAACTGAAATTATAAAAAAAATATTAAAAATATATGAAGACAATAAAATTAAGAATTAAAACTAAAACTCAAAAATATTTTATATTAATTGGTTCAAATTTAATTTCTAAATTTTCTAAAATATTAAATCAAAATCTAATTAAATTTGAAAAATGTTTATTATTAATTGACTCTAATGTTCCTAAAAATATGAGTAAAAGAATTATTAAGTCTCTTAAAGGAAAAAAGGTATGCTTAATTTTTTTTAAATCGAATGAGAAAAATAAAAATCAAAAAACTGTAAATTTAATTATAAACACATTATTAAAAAAAAATTTTACAAGAAATGATTGTTTAATATCAATAGGAGGTGGCATAACAGGAGATATAGGAGGTTTCGCCTCAAGTCTTTTTAAAAGAGGAATAAAGTTTATTAATATTCCGACTACTCTATTATCTCAAGTTGACTCATCTATTGGTGGTAAAACAGGAATAAATACAAATTTTGGTAAAAATTTAATAGGTACTTTTTATCAACCCTCATTAGTAATTAGCGATGTTAATTTTTTGAAAACACTCCCTAAAAGAGAACTAATTTGTGGATATGCAGAAATTTTAAAACATGCACTTATAGCTAACAAGAAATTATTTGCATATTTAAACAAAAATTTTAAAAAAATTATTAGTCTTAAATCACCATTTATTCATAAATCAATCTATGAAAGTTGCAAAGTAAAAAAAATAGTTATCGAAAAAGATGAGAAAGAAAAAAACTTAAGAAAAATATTAAATTTTGGACATACCTTTGCTCATGCTTACGAAGCTTCACTTGGCTACTCAAAAAAATTAAATCATGGTGAAGCTGTGCTGTTGGGAATGAATTCTGCATTAAATTTCAGCAACAAAAATAAATTGATAAATAAATTAGAATACCAAATTATTAAAAAATGCTTAAAAAATTCAAATTTGCCCTGGAATATAAATAAATTCTTTTCAAAAAAGGACATAAACAAAATTTTATCATTCATGACAAAAGATAAAAAAAATAATTCAGATAAAATTAATTTAGTTTTACTTAAAAAAATTGGATATCCAATAATTAACCAACAATATAGTAAAAATAAACTAAAATTATTTTTTAAAAATGAATTAATGAATTAAAATTTGTAAAGAGTGAATATAAAGTTTGATTTCTTCATTCATAATTTTGTGGATTATTCTATTACTTTCTAGTTTACCTATTTTATTTAATTCTTTTGACTCAATTGAAATTTTTAAATGAAATTTTCCTTTTTCGTTACTTTTATGATTTTTATGTAAAAAAGATTTGTCCTCTATATTGATATTTTCTATCTTAATTTTTTCAGACAATTTAATTTTTATAATTGAAATTAACTGATTTATATCCATAAATTATAAGTATAATATATCATGAAAAATATTTGTGATTGGGATAATTGTTCGAAAATAGGCGAATATAAAGCACCAGTTGAAAAAGATAATAGTAAAAAATTCAGGATGTTATGTCTAGAGCATATAAAAGAATTCAATAAAAATTGGAATTATTTTGAGGGAATGAATGATGATCAAGTTATTAATTTTTTAAAATCTGATATGACTTGGCATAAACCGACACAAAGTTTTAGCTCTTCAGATAATTTTTTCAAAGTTTTATGGAATAATACTTTAAAAGATGAGCTGAATACTAATAGACAAAAAAGTGACTTCAATCATATGCGTCAATTTAATTTTAATCATAATGATATAAAAGCCTTTGGTATTTTAGGTATTTCTATTGGTATTAAATGGCAAAAAATTCAAGAAAAATTCAAAATCCTTGTTAAAAAATTTCACCCTGATATGAATTCTGGTAATAAAAAATATGAAGAAAAACTTAAATTAATAACTTTAGCTTATACACAATTAAAAAATACATATAGGGATAAAATTGACAACAAATATTGATACACAACCTGATATAAAAGTTTCAATCAAACAAACATTTGGTATAGAGTCTGATATGGAGGTAAGTGCCTTCTCAAAACAAAGTGAATATGTTCCAGAAATAGATAAAAACTACAAATTTGATAGAGATACAACATTAGCTATTATTTCTGGTTTTGCATATAACAAAAGAGTTTTAGTTCAAGGATATCACGGGACAGGAAAGTCTACACACATAGAACAAATAGCTGCTAGATTAAATTGGCCTTGCATTAGAGTAAATCTTGACAGTCATATAAGTAGAATTGATTTAATTGGAAAAGACGCAATTATTTTAAAAGATGGAAAACAAATCACTCAATTTAATGAAGGTATTTTACCATGGTCAATTCAAAACCCAGTCGCATTAGTATTTGATGAATATGATGCGGGAAGACCAGATGTAATGTTTGTTATACAAAGAGTTTTGGAAGCAGAAGGAAATTTTACTCTATTAGATAAAAACAAAATTTTAAAACAAAACAAATATTTTAGATTATTTGCTACTTCAAACACTGTTGGACTTGGAGACACATCTGGATTATATCATGGTACGCAACAAATTAATCAAGGTCAAATGGACAGATGGAATATTGTTACCACCTTGAATTATCTCAGTTTAGAAAAAGAAATGGAAATTATTTTAGCAAAAAATAAAAGCCTAAATAATAACAAGGGCAAAGAAAAAATTTCAAATATGATCAAAGTAGCCACTTTGACTAGAAAAGGTTTTATTGCTGGAGACATATCGACAGTAATGAGCCCAAGGACAGTTTTACATTGGGCTGAAAATACTGAAATATTTAAAGATACCGGATATGCATTTAGAGTAACATTTTTAAATAAATGTGATGATTTAGAAAAAAATACTATATCTGAATACTACCAAAGATGCTTTGGAGAAGAATTGCCTGAGTCACTTTTAAATATTCAAATTTAAATGAGTAATAGCAATAAAAATGCTACTGTACTTGAAAAATTCAAACAAGCTCTTTCTTCTACGGCAAAAGTAATTTCTGATGATATAAGTCACAATGATAAAATTAATAACAACAAAAGTTCAAACAAATTTGATTTTTTTCAATTAGATAATTTAAACTCAAAAAACGACTTCATAAAAGCAAGAGCAGAATCAGATAGTGCAGCTTTAAAAATAAGATTTTCTGATAGGGAAATTTATAATAAAAATTTACCGCAAAATTCCTCATGTAAAGAATTGTATTCTATTGCGGAGAAAATTAGATATGAGTCTTTGGGCGGAAAAATGCTTAAAGGTATAGAAAAAAATTTTGTCGAAAATTATAATCAAATAATAAATTTTAAACGTAAAGATCAACTTAAAACCAAAGATGATGTTCCAGTTATTGAGGCTTTTGAGTTATACATGTTAAACAAATTTCATAATATTAAATTAAATTCTTTAACTGAGAAAATGTTAAATTTTTGGAAAAAGGATTTTGATAATTCAATAAGTGATCATATTGATTATTTAAAAGAAAATTTAGAGTCTCAAGAAAATTATTCCTTAAAATTTTCTAAAATTCTTCAAGAAATGGATATTTTTCAAAATGAAGATAACAAAGAATCTCAAGAAAATGAACATGATGATAATAAACAAGATTCATCAAATGAGAATGATGAGAGTAATAATGAGGATAGTAAAGATCGAAAAAAAGATGAAGAGACTGAAGTTAGCTTAGATGCTGATTATGATATTAATGATTATAAGATAGATGAACAATTGGTAGATACAGATTCAGATCAAATGAGTAAAGAAAATGTAATTCAAAAAAAGATCAATGAATTAAACATTGAATATAAGATATTTACTCATCAATTTGATGAGATAACAAAAGCTGAAAATTTGGAAAATTCAGAAGAAGCAAGTAAACTAAGAAAGACTTTAGATCATCAATTGATAGGTTTCCAAGACTTAATTACAAAACTTGCAAATAAACTTCAGAGACAGTTGTTAGCAAAACAAAATAGAGCATGGGATTTTGATTTAGAGGAGGGGTTGTTAGATAGCTCAAAACTACCAAGAATTATAATGGATCCTTATAACTCTTTATCTTTCAAAAAGGAAAAAGATTTAGATTTTAAGGATACAATCGTTACAATTTTAATTGATAACTCTGGATCGATGAGAGGAAGACCAATCACGATAGCTGCAATTTGTGCAGATATTTTATCACGAACTTTAGAAAGATGTTCAGTTAAAGTAGAAATTTTAGGCTTCACGACTAAAAATTGGAAGGGTGGTAAATGCAGAGAGTTATGGAATAAAAAAGGTAAACCAAAAATGCCTGGTAGATTAAATGAATTAAGACATATAATTTACAAAAGTGCTGATACACATTGGAGACAAGCAAAAAATAATCTTGGTTTAATGTTAAAAGAGGGTTTGCTTAAAGAAAATATAGATGGAGAAGCAATATCATGGGCATTTAACAGAATTAAAAAAAGAAAAGAAGAAAGAAAAATACTTATGGTTATTTCAGATGGTGCCCCAGTAGATGACTCTACTTTATCAGTAAACTCAGGAGATTTTTTAGAAAAACATTTAAAAAAAATTGTTAAACATATAGAAGATAAATCTGAAATAGAAATTTTAGCTATTGGCATAGGCCATGATGTGTCTAGATATTATAACCGTGCCATCAAAATTACTGATGTGAATGAACTAGGTGATGTTATGATTTCTCAACTCAGTGAATTGTTTGAAAAAAAAAATAGATTGAATTAAATTTTAAATAAGTCTTTATTTTGCCATGTGATAACTACTTTTGCCCCACTTTTTTTTTTTGAGTTCTGACAATTGATATTAGCAAAATTTTTCTCTAACAAATTTTTTCCAATAAAAATTCCTAAACCTAATCCACTTTTTTCTTTGTTATTATTCCTATAAGATTGAAGATAAGGTTCACCTATCTTTGAAAGAATTTCATTTGGATAACCTTCTCCATCATCTTCAATAATGATTTCGGTGATATCGATATCACTTTTTAAGGTTATAAAAATTTTAGTCCTACTATACTTATTTGCGTTACCAATAAAATTTCTTAAACCATAAATAATTTCTACCGATTTTGTAATTTTTTTTGAATTAAAATCTTTCTCATGATTTAAAATAAATTCTTTTTCACTTGTTTCCTTGAAGGATAAAATAATTTCTTTTAAATAATCTCTGAAACTTAGATCTTCATCAATAAATTCATCTTCTTCAGTGGGATTTAAAGATAACTTCTTTAATATTTGATTACATCTCTCAACCTGACTTGAAAGTAAGTCTATGTCTTGAATTAATTCTTTATTACCCTTTAATTGTTTAGAAAGTTCTAAAGTTATAATCTTAATAGTTGAGAGAGGTGTTCCTAAAGAATGAGCTGCCGCAGCTGCCTGACCACCGAGAGACAACATTTCGTGTTCTTTAGCCATCACTTCTTCCATCTTATTTAAAGCTTCTTTTCTAATTCTTGACTCAACACCAAAAATTATCGCAAAATAATTTAGAAAAACCAGAGCAATAATTAAAGCTATTGGTATTGAATAAAAATAATAGTCATCTACATGAAAATGATTATTTAAAGGTGATGGTAATTCCTTGGAATAAAATGTAAGAAAAATAATTGTTAAAATTGTTGTTAAAACTAAAAATAAATTTGTTCTTAAACCTAAATTAGAGGACGCAAAAACACTAGGAATTAAAATAAATATTATAAACGGATTTACAACCCCACCTGTTAAATAAATAAGTACTGCAAGTTGCATTATATCAATTAATAAAAAAATTAAGGCAGACCTATCTGACAATTGAGTTTTATTATAAATAAAAACTAAATATAAGTTACTTAAAATTCCCACAAAAATAACCAGATTTGAGATAATAAAGTTGAAATCAAAATTTAAAAAGAAAAATACAAAATAAACCGAGAATAACTGGCCAATAATAGCAATCCATCTGAGTGAAATATATGTGGATTTTTTTAAAGTATGATATTTCGAAGTTTCAAAAAACTTCATTTTTATACATCTAAATTTTGCACGTTTATTGCATTAGAAATAATAAAATCTTTCCTTAAACTTACATCATTCCCCATCAAGGTATGTATTAAACTTTGATCTCTTTTTAAATCTTTCGAATATTGAACTTGTAAAAGATTTCTTTTTTCTGGATCTAAAGTTGTATTCCAAAGTTCCTCAGGATTCATTTCTCCTAATCCTTTAAATCTTTGGATATTTAGTTTAGATTTTTCTAAATTCAATTTTTTAAGAAATTCTTTCGATCCTTTTTTTAAATTTTTAAATTCTTTTTCATTTTTAGTAATATAATCTTCTAATTCTTTTTCATCTTTAATATATGTTCCTGACGAACCTTTGTTTATTTTATACAATGGTGGTTGAGCTAAATAAACATGACCGTTTTCAATTAATTTATTAAAAGGTTTATTGTTAAAAAAAGTTAACAACAGCGCTCTGATATGTGATCCATCAACATCAGCATCTGTCATAATTATAATTTTTCCATATCTTAAGTCTTTTAAATCAATTTCTTGTGCTTTTGGATCTAAGCCTAATGCATTAATTAAAGTCAAAATTTCATTTGAAGAAATCATCTTTGATAATGCTTTTGTTCTATAATCAGAACCATTTTTACCATTGCCATTTTTATTTTGTTTAAGGTCTTCAACATAAGTATTTAAAATTTTTCCTCTTAAAGGTAACACGGCTTGATTTTCTCTGTTTCTACCTTGTTTTGCAGAACCTCCCGCAGAGTCTCCCTCTACAATAAATAATTCAGTTCCCTCTTGTTTTCCAATTTGGCAATCTGCTAATTTACCTGGCAAACCACTCAACTCTAATGCACCTTTTCTTCTAACACTTTCTCTTGCTTTTCTCGCAATATCTCTTGCTAAAGCTGCTTGAATAATTTTTGCTAATATAATTTTGGCAATTGAAGGATTTTGATCAAACCAAATAGATAATTTTTCGTTTATAATTGTCTCAACTATCATTCTTACTTCGGAAGAAACTAATTTATCTTTTGTTTGCGATGAAAATTTTGGATCTGGGATTTTTGTAGATAAAACACATGTTAAGCCCTCTTTTATATCATCTCCAGAAATACTTAATTTATTTTTTTTTAAGAGATTATGTTCATTAGCATATTTGTTAATTATTCTAGTTAAAGCACTTCTAAAACCTAAAATATGAGTACCACCATCTTTTTGATAAATATTGTTAGTATAAGGATGAACATCTTCTCCGTAAGTTCCATTCCATTTCAAAGAACACTCTACTTCAATATTGTCTTTTTTACCTTCGATATAAATTGGTTTTTTAAATAAATCATTTCCGTTTTTATTTTGTAATTTTTCTCTTTTTTCATCAAGAAAATCGACAAATTCTAATACACCACCATCAAACTTAAATTCATAATTTTTCTCTTTTTTTTGACTTGCATCTATAAAAAAAATTTTGATACCTTTGTTTAAAAAAGCTAGTTCTCTCATTCTTTTGATTAAAATATTTCCACTAAATTTTATTGAAGAAAAAACATCTTTTGAAGGTAAAAAAGTAATCTTAGTTCCAGATACTTTTGACTTTCCAACGACTTTAAGTGGTGATTTTGCTTTTCCATTATTGAATTCAATAAAATATTTTTTTTCATCTCTATAAATTTCTAATTTTAAGTTTTCTGATAGTGCATTAACAACTGATACACCTACGCCATGTAACCCACCTGAAACTTTATATGATTCGTGATCAAATTTTCCACCTGCATGCAATTGAGTCATTATAACTTCAGCAGCTGATTTCTTTTCCCCTTTATGAATATCAACTGGAATACCTCTTCCATCATCTTCAACAGTGACCGTATTATTTGAGTTGATTGTTACAGTTATTTTTTTACAATAACCTGCTAAAGCTTCATCTATTGAGTTATCTACAACTTCATAGACCATATGATGCAACCCTGTTCCATCATCAGTGTCTCCAATATACATTCCAGGTCTTTTTCTAACCGCCTCAAGACCTTTTAGCACTTTTATAGAGTCTGCCTGGTATGTATTTTTGTTTTTCATTTTTTTTATTAAGGAAAAATTTATTATATCATTTTTTTAAAATTAATGTTCAATTTTTATATAATTAGAAAATAATAAACTTAAAATAAGTCTTTAAAATCAAGCTTAATTGATGGCGGAGAGAATGGGATTCGAACCCATGAAAGAGTTGCCTCTTTACACGCTTTCCAAGCGTGCGCCTTAAACCACTCGGCCATCTCTCCAGTATATTTTAATACTATACATAATATAAAAATAATTTAATTATCAAATTATGAAAATATTTGACTGTATAACATTTTATCAAGAAAATTTTATAACAAATATAAGGTTTGAAATTCTAAATGATTGTATAGATTATTTCATTATTTGTGAGTCAAAATTTAATCATATTGGAGAAAAAAAAAATCTCAATTTTAGATTATTAAATGAAAAATTTAAAAAAAAAATAATTTATTTAATTCTTGAAACACCATTTCCAAAATCAAACAATCCTTGGAAGAACCAAGCGATCCAAAGAGAGTATATTTTAAAGAATTTAGATTTAGCAAATTCCGATGATTATATTTTATTTTCCGATCCAGACGAAATCCCAAATCCTGAGACTCTAAAAAATTTATATTTAAATAAAAAATACGGAATTTTTTTACAAAAGACTTATTGTTATAAATTTAATTTATACAATAAATTTGAAACTCCTTGGGAAGGAACAAGAGTATGCAAAAAAAAAGATCTCAAATCTATTGATTATATGAGAC
>CACKMG010000008.1 GCA_902601235.1 uncultured Pelagibacteraceae bacterium | reverse complement strand
TACCTATTTCATTTCTTAACCATCTGTCTAAACGCATATTGTTATACGTCGAATCAACAACATAGTTTTCAATCATGTTAATTTAAGCGGCAATTTTAAGCTGTAGCTATTTTTTTTTCTTCTTTTTTCTTTTCTTCTTTAGCAGGATCTTTTTTCTTTTTATCAATTCTTTTTGCCTCAACATCTCTATCTACAAATTCAATTATTGCCATCGGGGCATTATCACCATATCTAAAACCAGCTTTTATTATTCTTGTATAACCACCTGATCTTTTTTCATACCTTTTAGATAAAGTTTTTTTTACTTTGTTAGCTGATTTAATGTCTTGTAACTGAGAAACTAACATTTTGGTATTATGTAATGTATTTTTTTTTCCTAATGTTATTAACTTATCAGCTTGAGGCTTTAAAAATTTTGCTTTTGGTAAAGTTGTTTTGATTTGCTCATACTTTATTAATGAATTTAACATATTCTTTAGCAAAGCTTTTCTGTGCTCAGATGTTCTATTCAATTTTTTGTTTGCCAGTCCGTGACGCATTAGATTGATTCCTCTAATTTTTTTGACATCTCAGCAATATTATCCGGTGGCCAGTTTGGTATTTCCATACCTAGATACAAAGACATACCAGTTAAAACTTCTTTTATTTCATTCAATGATTTTCTACCAAAATTAGGTGTTCTCAACATTTCACCCTCAGATTTTTGAACCAAATCACCAATATAAATTATGTTGTCATTTTTAAGACAATTCATTGATCTTACTGATAATTCTAACTCATCAACTTTTCTTAATAAATTCTTATTAAACTCAGGTTCTTTAGATACCTCTTTCACCGGTGCTTCTACAGGCTCATCAAAATTAATAAACATTTTTAATTGATCTTGAAATATTCTTGCTGAATAAGCAACGGCATCTTCAGCAGATATTGATCCATTAGTTTCAACTTCCATTGTTAATTTATCATAATCTAAAGCTTTACCTTCTCGTGCTGTACTCACTGAATAAGAAACTTTTTTTACTGGACTATAAAGTGAGTCTATTGCAATAAGACCTAATGGCGGTTCTTCTGGTTTATTCAATTCAGCAGGAACGTATCCTTTTCCAGTATTTACGTTCATTTCCATATGAAAATTTGTATTTTCATCTAAATTACAAATTACTAAATCTGGATTTAATATTTCTACATCTGCCACAGGTGTAATGTTCGAAGCCTTAATTTCTCCTGGCCCTTTAGCATCCAAAATCAACCTTTTTGTTCCTTCAGATGAACTTTTTAAAGCAAGAGACTTAACGTTTAAAACAATATCAGTTACATCTTCTCTTACTCCCTTAATAGATGTAAATTCATGTAAAACACCATCAATTTGTATGGATGTAACAGCTGTTCCTCGAATTGAAGATAATAATATTCTTCTTAAAGAATTTCCTAAAGTTAAACCATAACCTTTTTCTAATGGTTCAGCTATTATAGTTGCTCTTGTTAAGTCTTCACTAATTTTTACATCTAACTTTGAAGGTTTGATAAGAGATTTCCAATTTTTTATATTTACATTTGCTGTTTCCATTAAACTCTCCTTTTTTTTGGCGGTCTAGTACCATTATGTGGCATTGGCGTAGTATCTTTTATAGATAATATTTTAAATCCTCTTGCTTGTAATGCTCTTAATGCCGTTTCTCGACCAGATCCAGGTCCTTTAACTTCGACTGATAAAGTTTTCATACCATATTCTAAAGCTTTTGCTGCAGCTGAGTCAGCAGCAACTTGTGCTGCGTATGGAGTTGACTTTCTAGAACCTTTAAAACCTTTTTGACCTGCAGAAGCCCAAGAAATAACATTTCCATTTGTATCTGCAATCGAAATAATTGTGTTATTAAAGGTAGATTGAACATAAGCAATACCATTTTGAACATTTTTTTTTGTCTTCTTTTTTTTTGAGTAACTACTCTTTATGGCTTTCTTACTTGATTTTTCAATATTTTGATCTTTATTTTCTATTTTATCTGTTTTAGGCATATTTATTTCTTAAGTGGAGTTAATTTTTTTCCAGCAATAGCTATGGCTTTACCTTTTCTTGTTCTTGCATTACACCTAGTTCTTTGTCCTCTTACTGGTAACTTTTTTCTGTGTCTACTACCTCTGTAACAAGCAAGATCAATCAATCGCTTAATACTTAATGAGTAATCTCTTCTTAAATCACCTTCTACTTTAAAATTTTGATCTATATATTCTCTAATTTTAAGAATTTCCTCGTCAGTAAGCTCGTTTACTCTTTTCTTTTTTGAAATTTCTAGAGATGTACAAATTTGTTTAGAAAATTTATTACCAATTCCATAAATATAAGTTAATCCAACATGGACTAGTTTATTTTGTGGAATGTTAATACCTGCTATACGAGCCATAAATATGTGATAAAATTTAGCCTTTTATATAAGAACATCTTTTAAAGTCAACGGCTTATACGTTGATAAAAGTGTCTATTTTCCTTGTTATTTCGTCAATTTCAAGACTTCCATCTATCTCCTTAAAATTTTGATTTTTTGAATAGTAATCCAGAACAGGTTTTGTTGTTTCCATGTAGGTATCATACCGTTTGATAATAGTATCTGAATCATCATCTGATCTATTTTCTAAAACTTTTCTTTTCCTAATTCTATTTAATATTGTTTCTTTGTTCACATTAAGAAAAAAAATAAAATCTATTTTTTGTTTAGTTTCATCTAACAATTGATTCAAATTTTTTGCTTGAGTTAAGGATCTAGGGTATCCATCAAATATTAATCTATCTTTTTTTTTAATATCAAAAACAATATCTTTTATAAGATTGTTTACTATTTCATCACTTACGAATTTACCATCATTAATATTATATGAAATTTTTTTTCCAATTTCTGTATTTTTTTTTATTTCTTCTCTTAATATTTCACCTGTAGAAATTTGAAATGCATTTAACTTTTTAACTAAGTATTTTGCCTGAGTGCCTTTGCCAGCTCCTGGGGGACCAAACAAAATTATATTCACTTTTTATCTTCCAAATTTAGTTTTTTTAATAAGTTGTTCATATTGTGAGCTCATCAACCTTGTTTGTATTTGTGTTACAGTATCAATAGCAACTACAACAACAATCAAAATTGAAGTCCCTCCTAGATAAAATGGAATAGGATAATTTGCTATTAAAAACTCTGGCATTAAACAAACCAAAGTTAAATATAGAGCTCCAATTGTTGTAAGTTTTGTTAAAATATTTTCTATATATAATGCTGTACTTTCACCAGGTCTTATTCCAGGAATAAATCCACCATACTTTCTTAAATTATCTGCTGTTTCTGTTGGATTAAAAGTTATTGATGTATAAAAAAAAGTAAAAAATATAATACCTGATGCATAAAGAAGCATATAAAGAGGTTGTCCTTGTGTAAAATAAGAACTTATATTTAAAAAAGTTTCACTTTCAGACAAATTAAAATTAGAAAAAGTCACAGGTAATAATAGTAAAGCTGATGCAAAAATTGCTGGGATAACACCAGCTTGGTTTATTTTTAATGGTAAATGAGACGACTCTCCACCATACATTTTATTACCCATTTGTCTTTTTGGATAATTAATTAATATTTTTCTAAGGGCTCTCTCCATGAAAACAATAAAAAGAATTGTTAAAATTAATAGAACAAATATACCTATCAACATTATAGTAGATACTGCTCCAGTTCTACCAAGTTCAAATGTAGTGACTAATGCTCTGGGTATTTCAGCAACTATTCCAGCAAAAATTATTAATGAAATTCCATTACCTATACCTCTTTGGGTAATTTGTTCCCCTAACCACATTAGAAAAATTGTTCCCGCAACAATAGTTGTAACCGTTGAAATTTTAAAAAAGACACCAGGATTAATGACTAAATCAGCAGACGACTCTAAGCCAACTGCCAAACCGTAACCTTGAATAGTCGCCAACAGAACAGTTCCATATCTAGTAATTTGAGTTATCTTAGCTCTTCCTGTTTCACCTTGTGATTTTAAATTTTTAAAATAATCAGAAACTCCAGTTAGTAATTGAACTATAATTGATGATGATATGTAAGGCATTATTCCAAGTGCAAATATTGCCATTCTACTTACGGCTCCTCCTGCAAACACATTAAACATGCCCAGTAAACCTTTTTGATTACCTTCCATCATTATTTTTAATTGTTCAGGATCGATGCCAGGTAATGGAACGAATGTTCCGAATCTGTAAACTGATAAAATTAAAATAGTAAATATAATTCTATTTCTAAGATCATTTGTTGATGACGAGGCGCTCATTTAATATAAATTATTTTTTTAATTGAATTGATCCACCGATTTTTTCAAGTTTTTTAATTGCTGATTTTGAAGCGAGATCTGCAATAATGTTGATCTTATCTTTAATTTCACCTGAACCTAATATTTTTAGTTTTTTAGAATTTTTTTTTATTAACTTTAATTTTTTAAGTAACTCAGAGTTTAAAACATCATTTGTATTTATGTTTTTTTTATTTATATAAGATTGAATTTTATCTAAATTTAGAATTGCTATATTTATTTTATTAATAGCATTGAAACCTCTTTTTGGTAACCTTCTATAAAGTGGCATTTGACCACCTTCAAAACTTTTTATAGCAACACCTGATCTTGATTTTTGTCCCTTAACACCTCGTCCTGAAGTTTTTCCTTTTCCTGAGCCTATACCTCTTCCAACTCTTATTTTTCTTTTATTAATTTTAATTCTGTTATTTAAAGTTGTCATTAGCCTCTTTTTTCAATGATTTGTGAAATTTTCTTATTTCTAATTGTTGAAATTTGTTTTGGAGAATTTTGTTTCATTAAAGCTTTCATTGTTGCTCTGATAACATTATGTGCATTCGATGTTCCCATCGATTTTGCAACAATATCTTTCACACCTAATACTTCACAAACAGCTCTGACTGGTCCTCCAGCAATAATACCAGTTCCTTTTGAAGCAGAACGCAAAACTATTTTTCCAGAACCATCTTTTGCCTTAACATCATGATGAATTGTTCTACCTTCTCTTAAAGGAATTTGTATAAGTTTTCTTCTTGCCATTTCATTCGCTTTTTTGATTGCATCTGGAACTTGTTTAGCTTTAGCGTGAGCTATACCGATTTTACCTGCTTGATTACCAACAACAACTAAAGCTGAAAATCCAAACCTTCTTCCACCTTTAACTACTTTAGTAATTCTGTTGATATGCACAAGCTTTTCTAAAATATCATCATTCTTTTTTTCTTTATTATTTTCCATATTTAAAAGTCCATTCCATTTTTTCTTAAAGTTTCAGCAAAAATTTTAATTCTTCCATGATATTTATATATACCTCTATCAAAAAAGATTTTTGTTATTTTTTTATCTTGTGCTTTTTTTGCTAATTTTTCTGCAACAATTTTCGATAGTTCCGTTTTATTTACTTTTGAAACAGACTTAATATCTTTTTCAATCGATGAGGCCGAAATTAAAGTAATATTTTTGTTATCATCAATTATTTGTGCAAAAATATTTTTTGATGATCTAGATATACTTAGTCTATATCTATCTTTGGACGCAACTTTTTTAACCTTATTGCTAACCCTATAACGTTTTCTTTTTGTTGTATCCAATTTCATTATTTTTTCTTACCTTCTTTTTTCAAAATATATTGACCTTTTTCTCTTACACCTTTGCCTTTATATGGTTCAATTTTTCTTAAAGTTTTTAGCTTAGAAACAACTGCACCTACTTGTTGTTTATCTTGTCCATTAACTTTGATTATTGTTTGTTTTTCAACAGTAATTTTAATTCCCTCTGGAATTTGAAAATTTATGTCATGACTATATCCTAGTTGTAAATTTAATATATTACCTTTTAAAGCTGCTCTGTAACCAACTCCAACTAATTCAAGTATTTTCCCATACCCTTGACTCGAGCCAATAACTGCGTTGTTAATAAGGCTTCTATTCATGCCCCATAACCTTTTTGTGTTTTGATTAATCTTCTTAGGTTTGATTGATATTACTTTTCCATCTTTAATATCAAGATTAAAAAGATTTAAATCTATATTTAATGTTTTTTTTCCCAATGGACCTTCAATATTTAAGTTACTACCTGCTAAGGCAACTTTTACTTTTTCTGGAATAGAAATATTTATTTTACCAATTTTAGACATTTAAAATACCTTGCAAATTATTTCTCCACCAACTTTTTGTTTTCTTGCGTCTATATCTGTCATAACTCCTTTTGGAGTTGAAACGATAGCAATTCCAAGTCCATTATTTATTTTTGGTAGACTCTCTGCACTTGAAAAAATTCTTCTTCCAGGTTTTGATATACGTTCAAAAGTGTTAATTACAGGATTTCCAGAATGATATTTCAATTCTAATGATAATATTGATTTTTTATCCTCTGAATTAACCTTAAAGTCTTTTATAAAACCTTCATTCTTCAATATGTCAGCTATCTTAGCTTTAAAGTTTGATGACGGTAATTCTACTCTTTTATGACTCCTAGATTGAGCATTTTTAATTCTAGCAATCATATCTCCAATTGGGTCACTTAAGCTCATATATTCCTTTCTACCAACTTGATTTTACTAACCCGGGTATTTTTCCCTGTAAACCAAGTTGTCTTAATGCAATTCTTGATATTTTTAATTTTCTATAAACACCGTGAGGCCTACCAGTAATTTGACATCTATTCATAATTCTATTCTTTGCTGAATTTCTAGGAAGCTTTGAAAGTTTTTGTTGAGCCTTAAATCTTTCCTCCAATGGTATTTTTTTATCCATAATTATTTTTTTTAACTTTTCTCTTTTCTTAAAAAATTTGTTTGAAAGTTTAATTCTTTTGTTGTTTTTATTAATTGAACTTAGTTTAGCCATTTAATTGTCTCCTTTTTTAATAAATGGAAAATTTAGTTTTTCTAATAAAGCATAACTGTGATCTTTTCCTTTAGATGAAATTACTAAGGTAATATCAAGACCTCTAACCTTATCAGCTCTATCAAAGCTAACTTCTGGGAAAATGATATGCTCTTTTACACCAAATGTATAATTTCCAAATTTATCAAATCCTTTTGTGGATAATCCTCTAAAATCTTTAATTCTTGGTAGGGCAATATTTACCAATCTATCTAAAAATTCATACATTTTATTTTTTCTTAGTGTAACTTTCAAACCAGCATTAGCACCTTTTCTTGTTTTAAAATTAGCAACAGATTTCTTAAATTTAGTGGTTACTGGTTTTTGTCCAGTAATTTTTGCTAAATCTTCTTCACATGATTTTAAAACTTTTGAGTCGCTACCATCAATACCAAGCCCCATATTCAAGATAATTTTTTCAATTTTTGGTCCCATGTATATATTTTTATAACCAAATTGGGCTTTTAAAGCTGGTTGAATTTCTTTATGAAATATATTCTTTAATCTTGGTATCATTATTTTTTAGCCTCTTTTTTTTTATCTTTTTTTCCTTCAACTAATCTTAAGTTTGATAAATGAATAAAACTCTCTTTTGAAAAAATTCCACCTTTTTTTTCTTTAGTTGTTTTAACGTGTTTTTTAACCATATTTATTTCTTTAACTTTAGCTCTATTATTTTGTCTATCTATTTCAATTACTTCACCTTCTTTTTTCTTATCTCTTCCAGATAAAACTAAAACTTTTAATCCTTTTTTAATCATTATAAAACCTCAGGAGCTAATGAAATTATTTTCATTTGCCCTCTATTTCTTAATTCTCTTGTAACAGGTCCGAAAATTCTTGTTCCTACAGGTTCTCCTTTATCATCAACAAGAACAGCTGCATTGTTGTCAAATTTTACTTTAGAACCATCATCTCTGTGTATTCCTTTTTTTACTCTAACAACAACAGCTTTATGAACAGATCCTTTTTTAACTTTACCTTTTGGAATTGCTTCTTTAACTGCTATTACTATGGTATCTCCAATACTTGCATATCTTCGTTTAGAACCGCCTAAAACTTTAATACACTCGATTTTTTTTGCACCTGTATTATCTGCAACTTGTAATTCTGTTTGTACCTGTATCATTATTTAGAGCTCTCCATTACCTGAAATTTTTTATTTTTTGAAAAAGGTTTGCACTCAATAATACTTACCTTATCCCCTGTTTTATATTTGTTATTTTCATCATGAGCATTATATTTTTTTCTAACTTTAATTACTTTTTTAAATAAAGGATGAGCATATTTCCTTTCAACTATAACAGTAATAGTTTTATTTGCTTTATCACTCACAACAGTTCCTGATAAAATTTTCTTAGGCATTTATTTTTCCTCTCAATGATGTTTTTAGTCTTGCAATAGTTTTCTTTGTTTCACCTATCTTTGCAGGATTTGTGACTTGCGAATTAATTTTTTGAAATCTAAAATTAAAAAGATCTTTTTTTAATTTATCTATATTCTTAATCATTTCATCTTTTGATAATTTTTTAATCTCTTTTTTTTTCATATTAAGCAAATCTTTTAATAGTTTTAGTTTTAATAGGAAGTTTAGCTGATGCTTTATAAAGTGCTTCTTTTGCAACTTGTTCTGTAACTCCATCAACTTCGAATAAAATTCTACCTGGTTTTACTCTGCAAGCATAAAATTCAGGGGATCCTTTTCCTTTACCCATACGTACCTCTATTGGTTTTTTTGAGACTGGTATATTTGGAAATATTCTTGTCCATACTCTTCCTTGTCTTTTCATGTGTCTTGTAAGTGCAACTCTAGCAGCTTCAATTTGCTTTCCTGTTACTCTGTCTGGCGATAAAGCTTTAAGAGCATAAGCACCATAATTTATAAAATGCGCTCTAGAAGCATTTCCTCTAATTCTTCCTTTGTGAGCTTTACGCCATTTTGTTCTGACTGGTTGTAACATTTTATCCTTTTACCTCTTTTTGAGTTTCCTTATTAGTTTCTTGACTAAACTCTTTTGCAAAAACTTCTCCTTTATAAATCCAAACCTTTATTCCTATAATTCCATATGTAGTCAATGCCTCAGCTTCAGCATAATCTATGTCTGCTCTAAGTGTATGTGATGGAATACTTCCATCTCTAAGCCATTCGGTTCTAGCTATTTCGTTACCGCCTAATCTACCACTTATTGATACTTTAATTCCTTTTGCTCCCAATCTTAAACACGACTGCATTGCTCTTTTCATAGCTCGCCTATAAGATATTCTTTTTACTAACTGTTGAGCGATATTTTCAGCAACTAAATATGCATTTGTCTCAGGTTTTTTAACCTCTTTTATATTAAGCATTACTTCATTAGTAGTAAGTTTTGATAAATTATTTTTTATCTTATCTATGTCACTACCTTTTTTTCCGATTACAAAACCTGGTCTTGAAGTATAAATTGTAACATAACATTTATTTGATGTTCTCTCGATCATTACTTTGGACACACCTGAATTTATAACATTTTTTTTGATATATTCTCTGATCTTAAAATCCTCTATTAAATAATTACCAAAATCTTTTTTCTTAGCATACCAAACAGAGTCCCATCCCCTATTGACACCTAATCTAAAACCAACTGGATTAACTTTTTGACCCATGACCCTCCATTTTTTTTGTTTCTGATAAAATTATTGTTACACTTGAATATGGTTTTAGTATTGGTGCTGCTCTACCTTTAGCTCTAGGTCTAAAACGTTTCATAATAATTTTTTTTCCACAATATGCTTCTTTTACAAATAGTTTATCAATGTCATATTGAAAGTTATTTTCGGCATTCGCGACTGCCGAGCTAATGGTTTTTCTAATGTCTTTCGTAATTCTTTTTTCCGAAAATTGCAGGTCTCTCATAGCTATATCAACTTTTTTTCCAACGATACCTCTTAATATTGGATTTAGTTTTCTTACACTAGATCGCACATTATTATTGATTGATCGAACTAATTTATCTTTATTTTTATCAATTTTCTTTTTTTTACTCATAATTATTTTTTCTCTTCAACCTCAGCTGGTTTAGCTTTTTTGTCAGCTGGTGTATGTCCAAAAAATGTTCTAGTTGGTGCAAATTCACCAAGTTTATGCCCAACCATATCCTCAGAAATGGTAATAGGGATAAATTTTTTTCCATTATAAATTAAAAAACTCACTCCAACAAAATCTGGTATAATCGTTGATTTTCTAGACCAAGTTTTTATAGGAATTTTTTTAGGATTAGTTTTATATTTATCTACTTTTTTTATCAAACTTTCCTCAACAAATGGCCCTTTCCAAACAGCTCTAGACATTATTTCGTGTCCTTTCTTTTGTTTCTTCTTTTGATTATAAATTTATCAGTTCTTTTGTTATCTCTTGTTTTTAATCCTTTTGCTGATTGACCAGTAGGAGAAACTGGGTGTCTACCACCAGCTGATTTACCTTCTCCACCACCATGTGGATGATCAACAGGATTTTTAACAACCCCTCTTGTGTGAGGTCTTCTGCCTAACCATCTTGATCTACCTGCTTTACCAATTTTAATATTTTTTTGATCTGGATTACTCAATACACCTATAGTTGCTAGTGCTCTTGAATCAATTTTTCTAACTTCACCAGATGCTAATTTAATCAAACTGTAATTTCCGTCCATACCACTGATAGTTACTGATGTTCCTGCAGATCTTGCTATTTTTCCTCCCCCACCTGGTTGAATTTCAACATTATGAATATTAATTCCTACAGGGATATCTTGTAATGGCATACAATTTCCAACTTTGATTTCTTTTTTTTGACCATTTTCAATTTTATCGCCAACTTTAATTTTTTGAGGGGCTAAATAATAAGCGTGAGAGTTATCATCAAATTTTACAAGCATTATATAGCAAGACCTGTTCGGATCGTATTCTATTCTCTCGACAGTTGCTAACATATCAAATTTCTTTCGGTAGAAATCAACGTGCCTATACATTTTTTTATGTCCGCCGGCCCTATTAATAGATGTAATCCTTCCATAATTATTTCTACCTTTCATTGCATTTTTAGGTGAAACTAAAGATTTAAATGGTTTACCTTTCCATAGACCAGATCTATCTACAAGAATAGTACCTCTCGTAGATTTTGTATAGGGTTTGAAATTTTTTAATGCCATTATTTTAAATTCCTGTAGTTAAATCAATGCTCTGACCTTTTTTCAAAGTAATTATAGCTTTTTTAAATCCAGAGATTTTTATTTTTCTTCCTCTTGTTAATTTATTTCTAATTTGTTTGTTAATAATATTTACTTTAATCACATTAACTTTAAAAATTTTTTCTATATTCTTTTTTAAATTTATTTTATTTGCGCTCATTGGAACTTTAAAAACAATTTTGTTTTGTTCTGACAAATTTGTTGATTTTTCAGTTACCATTGGAGAAATTATTTTATCGTATAAATGTATTTTTTGCATAACTACGAATACCTTTTTTCCAATTCTTTTACTGAAGTTTCAGTAAAAACAACTTTTTTAAATTTAACAATATCAAACGCACTAAAATGATTTACATCGGTTACTTTTATTTTTGGAATATTTCTAATTGATTTTTCAATATTTTCTTTTGAAGGTTTATCTAAAATAATTAATGAATTTGATATTTCATATTTCTTCAAAATCAAATTCATTTCTTTAGTTTTTTTAATTTCAGAGATGAAATCGCTGAAAATTAATAAATCTTTATTCTTAATTTTTTCACTTATTAATGAAGCTATACTTTGTCTTTTTTCAGTTTTATTTAGTTTTCTTTTTTTGTAAGCTAATTCACCTTTTGGACCATGAGCTATTCCACCTCCAACAAAGATAGGGGCCTTTTTACTAGCATGTCTAGCATTACCAGTACCTTTTTGAGCATAAATCTTTGAAGTAGGACCTGAAACTTCATTTTGCTGTTTTGTTTTGGCATGTCTGCCTTTGTAGTTGGCATTGGTTTTGTATAAAACATTGTTTACTAATTTTTTATTTATTTTTGCAGAAAAAATCTTATCTAAAACTTCAATAGAGTCTTTTTTTCCATCTAAATTTATTTTATCAATTTTCATTATTTTTTCTTCTTTTCAGGTGTTTTTTTTGCCTCTTCTGCTGCTTTGATTTTTTCTAAAATTGTTTTCTTATGTATATTTTTTACTGATTTCTTGACTAAAATTTCAGTATTTTTAGATCCTGGTATAGATCCTTTTAAATATAATAATTCATTTTCAATATCTGCTTTAATAATTTCTATATTTTGCATAGTTCTTAGTTTGTCACCCATATGGCCTGCCATTTTTTTACCTTTAAAAACTTTTCCTGGATCTTGTCTTTGTCCAGTTGATCCATGCGACCTGTGTGAAATAGAAACACCGTGTGTAGCTCTTAAACCTCCAAAATTATGTCTTTTCATTGCTCCAGCAAAACCTTTTCCTATTGTTTTAGATTTAGTGTCTACAAACTTAATATCTTTAAAAATTTCAAGTCCAAATTCATTGCCTTCTTTAAAATTATCCGCATTTGAAATTCGATATTCTTTTAATTTTCTTTTTGGTTCTGTATTTCTTTTTGAAAAATATCCCTTCATTGCTTTAGTCAATTTGGAATTTTTAATTTTTCCATAACCTAATTGAACAGCTTTATAGCCTCTTTTTTGCTCATCAATCACTTGGATAACTCTAGCTTTTTCCATCTTTATAATCGTTACAGGCACAACTTGACCTGTTTTATAAAACTCTCTAGTCATACCAATTTTTTTTCCTATTAAAGCTATTTCGCTCATAATTAAATCTTAATCTCCACATCGACACCTGAAGCTAGGTCCAATTTCATTAAAGCTTCTACAGTTTGTGGTGTTGGTTCAACAATATCAATTAATCTTTTATGAGTTCTTGACTCAAATTGTTCTCTACTTTTTTTATCAATGTGTGGTGATCTTAAAACTGTATATCTTTCAATTCTAGTCGGTAAAGGAATTGGCCCTTTGATGGTAGCGCCTGTTCTTTTTACAGTATTTACAATTTCCTCAGTTGAAGCATCTAAGATCTTATTATCGTATGCTCTTAATTTGATTCTTATATTTTGCTTTTCCATTTTATCCTGCAATTTTCTTAGTTACTTCGTCCTGAACATTTTGAGGAACTTTTGAATAATGATCAAAAAACATAGAATATTGAGCTCTACCCTGTGACATTGATCTTAGATTGTTTATATAACCAAACATATTAGCTAATGGAACCATTGCGGTAATTACTGTAGCATTACCTCTTTGTTCTTGAGTATTTATTTGGCCTCTTCTAGAGTTTAAATCACCAATTACGTCTCCCATATAGTCTTCAGGAGTAACTACCTCCACTCGCATAATTGGTTCTAATAGTTTTAACCCACCTTGAGTACATGCTTCTTTAAAACAAGCTCTACTTGCAAGTTCAAAAGCTAAAACACTTGAGTCAACATCGTGATGTAAACCGTCAACTATAGTTACTTTATAATCAATTAAAGGAAATCCAGCTAATATTCCACTGTCTGAAACAGACTCTATTCCTTTTTCGACTCCAGGGATAAATTCTTTAGGAATAGCACCACCTTTAATTGCACTTTCAACATCTCTTCCTTTACCAGGATCTTGTGGTTCCACTAATAATTTAACCTTAGCGAATTGACCTGCTCCACCACTTTGTTTTTTGTGTATATATTCAAACTCAGCTGATTTTTCTATTGTTTCTCTATACGCTACTTGTGGAGCTCCAACATTTGCCTCAACTTTAAATTCTCTTTTCATTCTATCAACAATGATGTCTAAATGAAGTTCGCCCATCCCCTTAATGATTGTTTGACCTGACTCCTCATCTGAGGAAACTCTAAAAGATGGATCCTCTTTAGCAAGTCTAGCTAGAGCTTCACCCATTTTTTCTTGGTCACCTTTAGTTTTAGGTTCTACTGCAATTTCAATAACAGGATCAGGGAATTCCATTGGTTCAAGTAAAACAGCATTATCTTCATCACATAAAGTATGACCAGTTATAGTGTTTTTCAAACCAGCTAAAGCAACTATATCACCCGCATTAGCTTCTTTAATATCTTCTCTTGAGTTAGCATGCATTAAAAGCATTCTTCCAACTCTCTCCTCTTTTTCTTTTGAGGAGTTAAAAATTCCTGTGCCAGACTTAATTGTTCCTGAATAAACTCGTATAAATGTTAATGAGCCGACAAATGGATCATTAGCTACTTTGAAAGCTAAAGCAGAAAAAGCAGCTTTATCATCAAATTTCATCTCTATTTCATCATCTGAACCAACTTTTGTTCCTTTTATTGAACCAATATCTAATGGACTTGGAAGGTAATTAACTACTGCATCTAATAAAGGTTGAACGCCTTTATTTTTGAAAGCAGAACCAGTCAAAACTGGCACAAAGTCAAAATTTAGAGTTCCCTTTCTTATACATTTAACCAAATCCTCTTCTTTAATCTCTTCACCATTTAAATAACTTTCCATTAATTTTTCATCTTGTTCTACAGCAAGTTCAACAAGTTCAGTTCTGTACTTATTAGAAATTTCTTTTAAATCATCCGGAATATCTTTGTACTCCCACTCTGCACCCAAAGCTTCATTTTTCCAAACCTGTGCTTTCATCTTTACAAGGTCCACAACTCCAGATAAAGAAGCCTCAATACCTATTGGAACTTGTAAAACAAGAGGTTTTGCTCCAAGTCTATCCTTAATCATATCTACACATCTAAAAAAATCTGCTCCAGTTCTATCTAATTTATTGACAAAACATATCCTCGGAACTTTATATTTATCAGCTTGTCTCCAAACAGTTTCTGACTGTGGTTCAACTCCTGCTACTCCATCAAATACAGCTACAGCACCATCTAAAACTTTCAAAGATCTTTCAACTTCAATAGTAAAATCTACGTGACCTGGGGTATCGATTATATTTATTCTATGATCTTGCCAAAAACAAGTTGTAGCAGCTGAAGTAATTGTAATTCCTCTTTCTTGTTCTTGTTCCATCCAATCCATCGTTGCTGCACCGTCGTGAACTTCACCAATTTTATGACTTTTACCTGTATAATATAAAATTCTTTCAGTTGTTGTTGTTTTTCCAGCATCTATGTGGGCCATAATGCCAATGTTTCTATATTTATCTAATGTATGAGTTCTAGACATAAAATATTACCATCTAAAATGTGCAAAAGCTTTATTTGACTCAGCCATTTTATGAACATCCTCTCTCTTTTTGACTGCGGCACCTTTTTTTTCATATGCATCATAAAGTTCATTAAAAATCTTATCTGACATATGTTTATCTTTTCTTTTTCTTGCAGAATCAACTAACCATCGAATCGCTAAAGCTTGAGCCCTTTTGCTTTTTACTTCAACAGGTACCTGATAGGTTGCACCTCCAACTCTTCTAGATCTAACTTCAACAGTTGGCTTTATATTATTTATTGCCTCATTAAAAATATCTATTGGTTGCTCTTTTGATTTTGTTTTGATCTTTTCTATAGCATCATAAACTATTTTAGTAGCTACACCTCTTTTTCCATCATACATTATGTTATTAATTAATTTAGGAATTATAGTTGAATTGAATTTTGGATCAGGAATTACTTTTTTTTTTGGTTGCGTTTTTTTTCTAGACATTATTTACCTTTTTTAGTTCCGTATAAAGATCTTCTTTTTTTTCTATTAGCAACTCCTTGGGTATCTAAATTACCTCTTAAGATATGATACCGAACTCCAGGTAAATCTTTTACTCTTCCACCTCTAATTAATACAACAGAGTGTTCTTGTAAGTTGTGTCCCTCTCCTGGAATATATGCTGTTACTTCGAAACCATTTGATAATCTTACTCTTGCTACTTTTCTTAATGCTGAATTAGGTTTTTTTGGTGTAGTAGTATAAACTTTTACACAAACACCTCTTTTTAAAGGTTGTTTTTGCAACGCTGGAACCTTGTTCCTATTAATTTGCTTTACTCTTTTCTTTTTTATCAACTGGTTAATAGTTGGCATAATAAATATAATTTTAAATTAATATTTTTGAGTGAAATAACTGACAGGTTATTTGTGGCAGCGTTTAGTACCCAAGAATAGTACTACATTCCAACCAAAAATATCGCCAAAATACTTATTAAAATGACTTTGTCAAACTAAAACTAGTAAATATGTGGTCTTTTTTTATTGATTTACTTGGGTTTCTGAAGGTTCAATTTTTTCTTGTTCAGATAAAAATTTGTTATCGTCTTCTAAAGCTTTTTTGTTCCATTTATTTTTAATATTACCAGTTCCAGCAGGGACTAATCTGCCCACTATTACGTTCTCTTTTAAACCATTTAATGGATCAATTTTTCCTTTAATTGCAGCATCTGTAAGTACTCTCGTTGTCTCTTGGAAAGAGGCTGCTGATATAAAAGACTCTGTTTGTAGAGAAGCTTTTGTAATTCCCATTAACACTCTTTCTCCAGTAGCTAATTTTTTACCTGCTGTTTTTAATTTTTCATTATTTGTCTCGAATTTAATTCTATCCACAATTTCTCCTGGAAGATAACTTGAGTCTCCAGAAGTTTTCACCTCAATTTTTTTTAGCATTTGTCTTAAAATTGTTTCAATATGTTTGTCATTAATTACAACACCTTGTAATCTATAAACTTCCTGAACCTGATTTACAAAATATTCTGTAAGATCTTTTATGCCCATAATTCTTAATATATCATGAGGTAAAGGTTGACCATCTAACAAATATTCACCTTTTTTAATTTTTTCTCCTTGATTAAAATTAATATGTTTCCCTTTAGGAATTAAATAATTTGAAGGTTCAGATCCATCCTCAGGAACAATTGAAACTCTTTGTTTTCCTCTAACTTCTTTTCCAAAAACAACTTGTCCATCATTTTCAGCAATTATTGCACTGTCTTTTGCTTTTCTTGCTTCGAATAATTCAGCTACCCTTGGTAGACCTCCAGTAATATCTTTAGTTTTTGTAGTTTCTTTTGGTAATCTTGCTATTACATCTCCTGCTGAAACTTTTTGTCCATCTTTAACTGATAAAATTGAGTCTGGTACAAGATAATATCTGGCCTCATTATCATCTGCTTTTTTAATTACATTTCCTTTTTCATCTCTAAGTGTAATTCTTGGTTTAAGATCTGTACTTTTTGATTGAGATCTCCAATCAACAACTGATTTTGAAGAAATACCTGTTGCATCATCTGTAGTCTCTTGAATTGAAACTCCATCAATTAAATCAACGTAACTTGCAATACCACTTTTTTCCGCTATTACAGGTGTAGTGTAAGGGTCCCACTCACAAATTTTAGTATTAGCTTTTATTTTATCTCCATTTTTAAAAAATAATTTTGATCCATAAGCAACTTTATAAACTGCTACTTGAACTGCATTATCATCTTCAATTGATAATTGAGTATTTCTTCCCATTACAATTAAGTTTTTCTTTGAGTCCTCTAAGATATTAGAATTAATAATTTTTAATGTCCCTTCATTTTTAGTGACTATTTGTGAGTCTTGTTTTACAGAAGCTGTTCCACCAACATGGAATGTTCTCATTGTTAATTGAGTACCTGGTTCACCAATTGATTGGGCTGAGATCATTCCAATAGCTTCCCCGACGTGAACCATTTTACCTCTAGATAAATCTCTTCCATAGGATGTTGCACAAACACCTTCTTTTGAACCACAAGTCATCACGGAATAAACTTTTACAGTTTTAATTCCTGCTGCATCAATTTTATCACATGCAGCTTCATCTATCATTGAAGATTTATTAATAATTACTTCGCCAGTTATAGGATTTTTTACATTATCAAAAGCAACTCTTCCTAAAGCTCTTTCAGATAAACTTACAACAACATTTCCTCCTTCTAAAATTTCAGAAAGTTCTATAAATCCCGGATTTTTACAATCACATTCCTTTTTAGTTACTGTCAAATCTTGGGCCACGTCACACAGTCTTCTTGTTAGGTATCCAGAGCTTGCTGTTTTTAATGCTGTATCCGCAAGACCTTTTCTAGCTCCATGGGTAGAGTTAAAATATTCCAAAGCTGTAAGACCTTCTTTAAAGTTAGATGTAATTGGACTTTCAATAATTTCTCCTGATGGTTTAGCAATAAGACCTCTCATTCCTGCTAATTGTTTCATCTGAGCTGCTGAGCCTCTTGCTCCACTATCAGCCATCATAAATACAGAGTTTATTTTTAATCCCTCTGGTGTTTTCTCAGTAGCAGAGATTCCTTTCATCATTTCAGCAGCTACTTTATCTGTACATTTTGACCAAGCATCTACCACTTTGTTATATTTTTCTCCTCTAGTAATCAATCCTTCTGCATATTGAGTTTCATAATCTGCAATTAATTTTTTTGTATCATCAATTAATTTTGTCTTGCTCTGAGGTATAACCAAATCATCTTTACCAAAAGATATACCTGCTTTGAAAGCGTGTTTAAATCCAAGGTCTTTTAATTTATCACAAAAAATAACAGTAGTTTTTTGACCACAAAATCTAAATACAATATCAATTACCTCTGATACTACTTTTTTTGGCAATAATCGATCAACTAATGAAAATTTTATATCTTTGTTTTTAGGTAAAAGATTTGCTAATAAAAATCTCCCAGCTGTTGATTTATACTTTTCAAATTTTTTATTACCATTTTCATCTACAGTCTCAAATCTTGAAATAATAGTACTATGGACTTTTATTTGTCCACTTGATAAAGCAAATTCAATTTGATCAGCATCTATGAAATAACCTGAAGATTTGTCTGTTAATGGTTCTTGAGATAGATAATAAATTCCTAAAATCATATCCTGGCTAGGCACTATAATAGGCTTTCCATTTGAAGGAGATAAGATATTATTAGTTGAAAGCATAAGGATCCTAGCTTCCAATTGAGCCTCTAAACTCAGTGGTACGTGTACAGCCATTTGATCTCCATCAAAATCTGCATTAAAAGCTGCACATGTTAATGGATGTAATTCAATTGCATCGCCTTCAATTAATTTTGGTTCAAAAGCTTGAACACCTAATCTATGTAATGTCGGTGCTCTATTAAGTAATACCGGATGTTCTCTAACTATTAATTCTAAAGCATCCCATACTGCATTAGTTTCTTTTTCTACAAGTTTTTTTGCTTGTTTAATTGTTGAGGCTAAGCCAAGTTTATTTAATCTTGCATATAAAAAAGGCTTAAACAATTCAAGGGCCATCTTTTTTGGAAGTCCGCATTCATGTAATTTTAGATCAGGACCTACTACAATCACTGATCTTCCAGAATAATCAACTCTTTTACCTAATAAATTTTGTCTAAATCTTCCTTGTTTACCTTTTAGCATCTCAGCTAATGACTTTAATGGTCTTTTTCCTGTACCAGTAATTACTCTTCCTCTTCTTCCATTATCAAATAGTGCATCAACAGACTCTTGAAGCATTCGCTTTTCGTTACGCACAATGATATCTGGAGCTTTCAAATCCATTAATCTTTTTAAACGATTATTTCTATTTATCACTCTTCTGTATAAATCATTTAAATCTGATGTTGCGAATCTTCCACCATCTAGTGGCACTAAAGGTCTAAGTTCTGGGGGAATTACAGGAACTACAGTCATGATCATCCATTCAGGCTTTTGACCTGTTTCTATAAACGACTCTATTAATTTTAATCTTTTGATAGCTCTTTCTTCATTTACTTTAGATTTTGTTTCTTTAATGTAATCAATTAAATTTTTTCTTTCCAATTCTAGATCTAAATTTTTAAGCATTTCTAAAACAGCTTCTGCACCTATACCTGCCGTAAAAGCTTCCTCTCCATGTTCATCTTGATATTTTGCCAATTCTTCTTCATTAAGAAGTTGATTTTTTTGAAGTCCAGTTAAACCTGGTTCTATGACAATGAAATTTTCAAAATATAAAACTCTTTCAATTTCTTTTAATTTCATATCTACTGCCAATGCAATTCTGCTTGGCAAAGATTTTAAAAACCATATATGTGCAACAGGTGTTGCAAGGTTTATATGTCCCATTCTTTCTCTTCTGACATTTGATTTTGTTACTTCAACACCACATTTTTCACAAATAATACCTCTAAATTTCATTCTCTTGTATTTACCACATAGACATTCATAATCTTTGATTGGACCAAAAATTCTAGCACAAAATAATCCATCTTTTTCTGGTCTAAAGGTTCTGTAATTTATTGTTTCAGGTTTTTTGATTTCACCATATGTCCATGATTTAATCTTTTCAGGACTTGCTAATGTAATTTTAATGCTATTAAAATTTTGAGCTTCAGATATCTCAGAATTTTTAAATAAATCTGTTAATTCTTTTTTCATAATTAATTAAGCTCCACATTTAATGCTAATGATTTAATTTCTTTAACTAGCACGTTAAATGACTCTGGAATTCCTGACTCAAAATTTTCTTCACCTTTAACAATTGTTTCATAGACTTTGACTCTTCCTGCAACATCATCAGACTTAACAGTCAAGATTTCTTGCAATGTATAAGATGCACCGTAAGCTTCTAATGCCCAAACTTCCATCTCTCCAAATCTTTGCCCACCAAGTTGAGCTTTTCCACCAAGAGGTTGTTGCGTTACAAGACTATATGGTCCCGTAGATCTAGCATGTATCTTATCTTCTACTAAATGATGAAGTTTAAGCATATAAATTATTCCAACAGTTACAGGTCTATCAAATTTTTCTCCTGTTCTACCATCCCATAAAAATGTCTGCCCTGATTTTGGCAATTTTGCTAATTCTAACATATCAGTCACATTTTTTTCTTTGGCACCGTCAAACACTGGTGTAGAAATCGGAACTCCATTTTGTAAATTTTCACATAAATCAACAAATTCAGTTTTACTTAATTTATCAACTTTATTATTAAAAATTTCTTCTCCATAAACTGATTTAAGAAATGAACTTATCTTTTCA
Organism: uncultured Pelagibacteraceae bacterium; assembly: GCA_902601235.1. Classification (GTDB taxonomy): domain Bacteria; phylum Pseudomonadota; class Alphaproteobacteria; order Pelagibacterales; family Pelagibacteraceae; genus Pelagibacter. The sequence goes on along the minus strand of CACKMG010000008.1, from coordinate 16,458 downwards.
TTTTTTTCCACTCGTTTTTGATTATCTTGAACAAGTTTTTTAAGCCCTTCACCAAATTCCTTACAAGCCCATCCTAAATGCGTTTCTAAAATTTGACCAACGTTCATTCTACTTGGTACGCCTAAAGGGTTCAAAACTATATCAACTGGTCTACCATCTTCACGATAAGGCATATCCTCTACAGGGACAATTTTACTAACTACCCCTTTGTTTCCATGTCTTCCTGACATTTTATCACCTGGTCTTAATCTTCTTTTAATGGCAACAAATACCTTCACCATTTTCATCACACTCGGCAATAAGTCATCTCCACTTCTAATTTTAAGAACCTTGTCTTCAAATCTTTCTGTTATATCTTGTTTAGCTTCATTGTATTGTTCTTTAAGTTTATTAAGGGAAGCCTCATGATTAGTATTATCAACAGAGATTTTAAATAAATCGCTAACATTGATTTTGTTTAAAGTTTCAAAATCTAATTTTGAGCCAGCTTCAATGTCTTTTATTTTTTTTGTTAACTTTGTACCTGATAAAATTTGAGATGCTCTTTGTTTTATACTTCTTTCTAAAATTTCTTCCTCAACAATTTTATCTTGCTGAACCTGCTCTATTTCAGCTCTTTCAATAGTTATTGATCTTTCATCTTTTTCAATACCATGTCTATTAAATACCCTTACATCAACAACTGTTCCACTGCTACCTCTAGACATTCTTAAAGATGTATCTGTTACATCTATGGCTTTTTCACCAAAGATAGATCTTAACAATTTTTCTTCAGGTCCTGAAGCTGAATCACCTTTTGGAGTTACCTTTCCAACTAATATATCTCCAGCATTTACTTCAGCTCCAATATAAACTATTCCAGACTCATCCAAATTTTTTAAAGCTTCTTCATTAACATTTGGAATATCTCTTGTAATTTCTTCTTCACCTAATTTTGTATCTCTAGACATTATTTCATACTCTACAATATGGACTGAGGTAAAAACATCATCGGTTACACATCTTTCAGAAATTAAAATTGAATCTTCAAAATTGTAGCCCTGCCAAGGCATAAACGCTACAGTAACATTTTTTCCAAGTGCAAGTTCTCCAAGTTTTGTGGATGGACCATCTGCAATTATGTCTCCAGATTTTACCTTATCACCTACTCTAACTAATGGCCTTTGGTTAATACAAGTATTTTGATTAGATCTTTTAAATTTTTGAAGATTATAGATATCCACTCCTGATTTTGTTAAATCAGTTTCCTCAGTGACTTTAATGACAATTCTTTTACCATCAATTTTATCAACTATACCATCTCTTCTTGCTACAATTGTTACTCCAGAGTCCAAAGCAACATCGCTCTCTATTCCTGTTCCAACAAATGGAGCCTCAGGTTTTAATAAAGGTACGGCTTGCCTCATCATATTTGATCCCATTAGAGCTCTATTGGCATCATCATTTTCTAAAAAAGGTATTAGTGATGCAGCTACTGAAACCAATTGTTTTGGTGAAACATCTATGTAATCGATTGTTTCTGGCTTAGATAATAAAAAATTAAGATTTTGTCTACATGAGACAAGTTCTTCTGTTATCTTGCCAGTTTTGTCAATTTTTGTATTTGCTTGAGCAATTGTAAATTTAGTTTCCTCCATTGCAGATAAATACTCAACTTTATCCTGCACTACTCCATTTTTAACTCTCTTGTATGGACTTTCAATAAAACCGTATTTATTAATTTTTGCATATGTAGATAAGCTGTTTATTAAACCAATATTTGGACCTTCGGGTGTTTCAATTGGGCAAATTCTTCCATAATGAGTTGGATGAACGTCCCTAACTTCAAAACCAGCTCTCTCTCTTGTTAATCCACCGGGTCCCAGAGCAGACACTCTTCTTTTGTGAGTAATTTCAGATAAAGGATTTGTTTGATCCATAAATTGAGATAATTGTGAACTTGCAAAAAAATCTTTTAGAGAAACCGTGAGTGGCTTAGCGTTAATCAAATCCTGAGGCATTGCTGACTCAACATCCAAAGTTGTCATTTTTTCTTTAATTGCTCTTTCCATTCTATAAACACCAATACGAGCTTGATTTTCAACTAATTCACCAACAGATCTTACTCTTCTATTTCCCAAGTGATCAATATCGTCAACATCATCTTTACCATCTCTTAATTCTAACATTTTATGAATAATTGCTATAATGTCGTCATTCCTTAAAATAGTAATTTTGTCTGAACATTCTAAATTCAATCTAGAATTCATCTTCACTCTTCCAACATCCGACAAATCATATCTTTCTGAACTAAAAAACAAATTATTAAATATTTGAGTAGCTATTTCTATAGTTGGAGGTTCGCCAGGTCTAAGCATTTTATAAATTTCTGTAATTGCCTCATCTTTTGTATTATTTTTGTCATTAAAAATTGTAGTTAATAAATAAGGTCCTTTGTTTATTGGATTGGTTACAGAAATATTCATTTTTGTAATATTAGCATCTATAATTTTTTCTATTAAAGTTTCGTTTAATTCAGTCCCAATTTTCAATACTTCATTTTCTTGATTATTTAATTTAATGTCTTCATGCAAAAATTTTCCGATCAATGATTGATTTGAAACTAAAATTTCTTTTAATCCATCATTAGATAATTTTTTTGCATTTAGATAATTAATTTTATCTCCAAGTTTAATTACAACTTTTTGACTTTTGGCATCTAGAACTTCTTCTGAATAATTTTTTGTTTTATAATTTTCAGGATTGAATTTTGTTTTCCATTTTTTTGAATTTATGTCAAAATGATAAAACTCGTTATCATAAAATTCATTAACTATTTCAGTTTTAGAGTATCCTAATGCTAATAAAAGAGTTGAGGCAAAAATCTTTTTTTTTCTGTCAATTTTAAAATATAAAAAATCTTTTACATCATATTCAAAATCTAACCACGAACCTCTATTTGGAATTACTCTACAATTAAATAATAGTTTACCACTTGCGTGAGTTTTCCCTTTATCATGATCAAAGAAAACTCCAGGGCTTCTATGCATTTGGTTCACGACTACTCTTTGAACACCATTAGTTATAAAAGTTCCACTATTAGTCATCATAGGAACTTCACCCATATATACTTCTTGTTCTTTAGCTGATAATATATCTTTAGTATTATTTTCCTGATTTATCTCATAAACAACTAATCTTAACGTGCATTTTAATGCAGAGGAATAAGTTAATCCTCTTGAAATACATTCTTCAACATCAAACTTTGGTTTTTCAAATCTATAAGAAACATATTCTAAAGTTGCTTTATCATTCAAATCTTCAATTGGAAAAATACTTTTAAAGACTCTATCAAAACCTTTGGTTAATTCGCCTGCAGTGGGATTAAACTCAGTTAACTCTTTGTAAGAATTTTTTTGAACCTCAATCAAATTTGGTATCGATAAACTTTCTTTCAGTTTACCAAAACTTTTTCTAATATTCTTTTTTTCAGTAAAAGATATTTGCATTTAAATTTTATACTGATTAAAAAAGTAATCAGTATTTGAAATTTCCTATTTAATTTATTTTAATTCTACTTTTGCGCCAGCAGCTTCTAACTTTGCTTTAATTTCCTCTGCTTCTTTTTTTGGAACACCCGTTTTAACTTCTTTAGGTGCACCCTCAACTAAGTCTTTTGCTTCTTTTAAACCTAGTGATGTAGCTGCTCTTACTTCTTTGATGACATTAATTTTTTTATCACCTGCAGAAACTAACATGATTGTAAATTCATCTTTATCTTCTGCTGCTGCTGCGCCACCAGCTGCTGCTGGAGCTGCTGCTGCCATTGGGGTCACTCCCCATTTTTCTTCAAGTTGTTTTGAAAGCTCAGCTGCTTCAGCTACAGTCAAGCTTGATAAGTCTTCTATAATTTTATTTAGGTCAGGCATATTACTACTCTTTGGGTTTTGTTTCAGAATTTTCTGGAGGTAAATTACTGATTTTTTCTGATCGTGCAAGCAAAATACTTACCAATTTTGACGCCGATGCATTCAAAATACCCACTATATTGGCCCTTGCTTCATCCAAAGTAGGTAAATTTGCAACATTCATTACTCCAGCATGATCAAGAACCTCATTTTCCATCATTCCACCGATCAATTTAAGATTCTGATTATCTTTTGCAAATTTTGACAAAATTCTAGCAGACATTATTGCATCTTCTCCAAAAGCAACAGCCGTTGGTCCTGTGAACAAATTAGATAGATCCTTACATTTTGTTTTTTCAAGAGCTAATTTTGTAATTCTATTTTTTGTAATTTTAAAAATAATACCATGCTCTCTCATTTTTGATCTAAGTTCATCTAATTGGTTCATAGTTAATCCTTGATAATGAGTAACCATAATTGCTTTACTATTTTCAAATTGAGTAGTTATCTCTGAAATATAATCTTTTTTTTGTTCTTTGTTCATCATAACAATTAAATATTTTTTCCTAATTTAAGTTTATAAGAAACACCCATTGTAGATGTAATAAAAGCTGACTTAATCAAGTCCCCTTTTACTGTATTGTTTGATTTTTCTTTTTCCAAGGTATCTAAAATTGCATTAAAATTTTTAATTATTTTATCATCTGAAAAAGATTTTTTACCTACACTTACACCAATATTTCCATCTTTATCATTTCTGATTTCAGCTTGACCTGATTTCGCATCTTTAATTGCTGATTTTAAATCTGTTGTGACTGATCCTAATTTTGGATTGGGCATCAAACCTTTTGGACCTAAAATTTTACCAAGTTTTGAAAGTTTTATCATCATTGTTGGAGTGCAAATTAATTTTTCAAAATTTATTTCTCCACTTTTTATTTTATCAATAAAATCATCTCCTCCTATAATATCGGCACCAGCATCTTTAGCTTCATCTTTTTTCACATCTTCACAAACAACTGCTACTTTTACCTTTTTTCCAGTTCCACCAGGTAGATTTACTACAGTTCTTATATTAACCTCATTTTTTTTTTGTTTATTATATATTTGAAAACTTAAATCAATTGACTCATCAAACTTTGTCGTACAGTTTTTTTTAAGTACTGGTAATAATTTCTCAATTGTATCTGCAGCTAATTCTGAAGTTTTTTCTGGTAATTTTTTAAATCTTTTTGATTTCATTATTCTTTAACCTCAATACCCATTGATCTTGCAGATCCTGCAATAATTTTGACCGCTTGTTCTAAATCTAAAGCATTTAAATCATTCATTTTCTGTTTTGCTATTTCTTCTGCTTGTTTTTTTGTTATTGAAGCAACTATATTTCTACCTGGTTCTTGAGAACCACTTTTTAGCTTTGCAGCTTCCCGAATAAAAAAAGATGCTGGAGGAGATTTAATCTTAAAATCAAATTTCTTATCTTTGTAAACGGTTATTTCTACAGGAACTGGTTTACCTGCTAATGATTTAGTTTTATCATTAAAAGCTTTACAAAACTCCATGATATTTACTCCACGTTGTCCTAAAGCTGGGCCAACAGGTGGAGCTGGATTGGCTTGACCACCTTTTATTTGAAGTTTTATAAATCCACTTATTTCTTTTTTAGCTGCCATTAACTTACTTTCTCCACTTGATTATATTCTAAATCAACTGGTGTTGGACGACCAAATATAGAAACTGAAACCTTAAGTCTAGACTTTTCTTCATCGATATCCTCTACCATTCCACTAAATGAAGCAAATGGCCCATCAATTACCTGGACTTTTTCCCCAACACTATAATCTATGCCAGATTTTGGCTGTGCCACACCATCTTTAATTTGTCCTAAGATCTTTTCAATCTCTTTATCAGACACAGGTACTGGCATTCCTTTTGTTCCTAAAAAACCACTAACTCTCTTAATATTTTTAATCATATGATAAATATTATTATCCATTTCACTTTTTATTAAAACATATCCAGGAAAATATTTTTTTTTTCTTTGAATTCTTTTCCCCCTTTTAACTTCAGTTACATCATGCGTGGGTACTATAATTTCCTCAAATTTATCAGAAATTTTTGCCTTGTCGGCTTCCTCTTTGATCAAGCCGGCTACTTTATTTTCAAAACTTGAGTGGGATTGGACAATGTACCAGTTTTTCATTATATGCTAACCTTAAGTAATAGTTCTAAAAAAAATTTTAAGACTTGATCAATTAATAAAAAAAATAAAGACATTACTAATGCCATCACAAAAACCATTAAAGCTCCTTGTAAAGTTTCCTTACCTGTAGGCCAGGAAACTTTAAAAGCTTCTTGTTTTACTTCCTGTATAAATTTAATCGGGTTCCTCATAAATCAATTTTACTAATTGGCAGGAGCGGAGGGACTCGAACCCTCAGCCTCCGGTTTTGGAGACCGGCGCTCTACCAATTGAGCTACACTCCTATAGAGTTTACTCTATAATTTTAGTTACTACTCCAGCACCAACAGTTCTCCCACCTTCTCTAATTGCAAAATTTAACTTTTCTGACATTGCAATTGGAGTTATCAGTTTAACTGTAAATTTGGCATCATCACCAGGCATAACCATTTCTGTGCCTGCTGGTAATTCAACCTCACCAGTTACATCTGTTGTTCTAAAATAAAATTGTGGTCTGTACTTTGTAAAAAAAGGCGTATGTCTTCCACCTTCTTCTTTTTTAAGTACATAAGCTTGAGCTTCAAATTTAGTGTGTGGTGTAACTGATCCTGGTTTACAAAGAACTTGACCTCTTTCAATATCAGTTCTTTCAACACCTCTTAACAACACACCAACGTTATCTCCAGCTTCACCTGAGTCTAAAAGTTTTCTAAACATTTCAACACCGGTACAAACTGATTTTTTTGTTTCCTTTATTCCAACAATCTCTAATTCATCACCAGTCTTTAATACACCTGACTCTACTCTGCCAGTTGCAACTGTACCTCTTCCAGAAATTGAAAAAACATCCTCAACAGGCATTAAGAAATCTTTATCTTTAGGTCTGTCTGGTTGTGGAATAAAAGCATCAACATTTTTCATTAATTCTAAAATAGAATTTTTTCCAATTTCATCATCTCTACCTTCAACAGCAGCTAAAGCAGAACCCTTAGCAATCGGAGTTTTGTCACCTGGAAATTTATATGATGTTAATAACTCTTTAATTTCTTCTTCAACTAGATCAATCATTTCTTTATCGTCAACTTGATCTACTTTGTTTAAATAAACAACAATCGCAGGAACACCAACTTGTCTTGCAAGTAATATATGTTCTCTTGTTTGTGGCATAGGGCCATCAGCTGCATTAACAACAAGAATTGCTCCATCCATTTGAGCTGCACCAGTTATCATGTTTTTTACATAATCAGCATGTCCAGGACAATCTACGTGCGCATAGTGTCTTTTTTCTGTTTCATATTCTACGTGTGCAGTTGAAATTGTAATTCCTCTCTCTTTTTCCTCTGGAGCTTTATCAATTTGGTCATACGCAATCGCAGTAGCACCGCCTGTTTCAGCTAAAACTTTAGTTATAGCAGCAGTCAAAGTTGTTTTACCATGGTCAACATGACCTATAGTACCGATATTACAATGCGGTTTATTTCTTACAAATTTTTCTTTCGACATTTTTTTTCCTCTTATTAATAATTTTATTTCTTGGAGCGGGTAAAGGGAATCGAACCCTTACATCCAGCTTGGAAGGCTAGCGTTCTACCATTGAACTACACCCGCACAAACCCAAGAATAACACTCCAGTATTATTTAAAAATTTATTGAATGGTGGAGGGGGAAAGATTCGAACTTTCGAAGACCGAAGTCAACGGGTTTACAGCCCGCCCCATTTGACCGCTCTGGAACCCCTCCCTTAGGGGAAGTGTCCCCTTGTTCAATAAAGCTTCAAACAACAAGCGTTTTATATATTTTATTTGTGCAAATGCAACACGTGATTTAATAAGAAAATAAGGAAAAAACCGTGTAAATATATGAAAAATTTATGAATAAATCCTCTTTTTTTATTGTTGGCCAACATGCTGTAATCGAGGCTCTTAGAAATCCAAAAAGAAAAGTTTTAAGAGTATTTTTGACTGAGGAAAGCAAGAAAAATATACATAAAAAAAATCCTAAAAGAAACATTTTAGAAAATATTAAAGTTTACTTTAAAACTAAAAAAGAATTAGATAAATATAGCACGAAAGAAAATATTCTTCACCAAGGTTATGTCGCGGAAGTAGAACATTTAGAAAAACCAATCCTTAAAGATTTTATTAAAAATAAAAAAAACACAACTTTAGCATGCCTTGATGGTATCACAGATCCAAGAAATATTGGATCTTTGATTAGAAGTGCAGCATCTTTTAATATTGATGGAATCATTATTAAAGAGAGAAATTTTCCAAGAGAAAGTAAACTAATGTATAAAGCTTCAAGTGGAACTATTGAATACATGAATATTTTCGAAGTGTCTAATATAAATTCAACTTTAAAAAATTTAAAAGATAAAAACTTTTGGGTTTACGGATTTGATGGTTATGGAGATAAAGATTTTACAAGTATAGAATGGAAAGGAAATAATATTCTTTTATTTGGATCCGAAGGATTTGGTATGCATAAACATACATCAAAATATGCCGACTTTTTAGTGAAAATAGATATCAATAACAAAGTTGAAAGCTTAAATGTCTCAAATAGTGCTGCTATTGTATTTCATCATTTAAGTTATGTTAAAAAAAAGAGTTGATTAATTTAAGAATTATTAATAGTTATTGCGAATGCCCTTGTAGCTCAGCTGGTAGAGCAATTGATTTGTAATCAATAGGTCCGCGGTTCGAATCCGTGCGGGGGCACCATCACTCAATAAAATCAACGTTAAATTTTTTCAAAAAACTAAACTTCTATCCTGACTGTGCTCATAGTGTGCTTAAATTGTGTATAGAGTGTGTATAGATTGTGTAGCAATCAAGTAGTCTTTGAATATTTTTATTCAATTTCTTCTATTTGATTATTTGAATTTATGAATCTTGTGACAGTTGGTCTTAATGGTTTGTTAGGATTATTATTTTCAAAGTCCCAAGATGTTAAAATTGATATCCAGCTATTTAAATCTTTTTTAAATTTTTTAGGAACTTTTTTATATGAAGTGAATTTATTTGAAAAAACTAAAAGATTTCCCTCTTCATTCCTGTTTTCTCTAGTATCAATAAAATAATGAATCATTGCACCTAACACTATTTTCTTTTTTTTATCTATCCATAAGAAACCTTTTTCAGGACAGGATCGCGGTCTGCATCCAGAAATAATAAAATATCTATCGTCATTTATATTAATTTCATCGTGACTTGCGCTGCCATTTCTTAACGTCCAAAAAAAAGTTTCGTTAATTGGTTTTTTATTTTTGCTCATACCTAAATAAATGCTTAAATCACTAATCTCTCTATTCAAAGCTTTGTCAAAATCTATATGTCCAAGTATTAACGGTGGTGGTTGATCTGAATTTAAGTATTCAAATAAATCTTTGGAATAACTTGCTGAACTCCAAAATAAAACAACTAGAATATAAATTAAGTATTTTCTCATTTCCATTTTTCATCAAACATTATAGGGCTTTCTGACCTTCTTTTTTCACATAATATGAAATATTTTTCATAAGAACTGTTTTTAAGTTTATCCTCTAATTTTTTTTTTAGAAACTTATTATGACCTTTTTTTTTTAATTCTAATGCAGCTTTAAGGGCATCGTCTGTTTTTTTTTCACCATCAGTCACAAATTTATTCCATTCATTAGCAAATTTAGCTACAAAACCATTATGAATTCTAATATTTTTCTCTAAATAATTTTTTGTTTTTTCATAGTCATCAAAAAATCTTGAACGCTTTCTTTTGTCTAAAAGCTCTGTCTCAGTAGCTTTTAATAATTGATTTGCATCAAAGTTAGTCATCAACAAGGGTCTTATGTGCCAAAAATTAGTCATTCCCTTTATATATTTATATTTTAAATCTAAAAATTCATTTTCTATACTTAGCAAATATTTAAGTTCGTTTTCCAGGATTACCACTATTAACTTGTGGCGTTCTATATTTCTTTTTTTTGATCTTTTTTTTGAAAAAAAAGTATTATTCAATTCATAATCAGAAAGTTCATTTTTAAAATCTATCTGAATTGTATTGTCTGCACAATTTTCAATTTTTTTAGAAACATTATTTCCCTGATTGCAGCTTATTAATAATAAACTAAAAACCACGATCCCTAAAAGTTTTTTCATTTTCAAGACAAGTTATTAACAAAATATAAAATTATCAAAAAGATACTATAAACTAATAATGAAGGTAATAAAGCTTCTGTATTTGGTTGTGAACGAGTTAATATACTTTCAGGTGGTAGTTTATTTTTTAAAGCAAAATTAATTTCAGCTTTTCCCGAGAAATATGAAATAATAAATATAGAAACTGGCATCATTAAAATAAAATAAAAAGGTGAAATTTTTGTTATAAAAACAAAAATAATTGATATCCACCATAATATAGAAATTTTAAAATTAACTGGTCCCCAAGATTGTTCACCACCCATTTTTTTTGGTTTAAAAATAACTGCAACAGTCCAAGTGACTGTTATAAATAAAACAATTAACCAAATTATTAAATTTAACATAAAAAAACATTATCACTGTGTCTATAGTGTGTACATAATTGAAATAACTTTCAATTAACGTTGATAATATTTATCTTTTTAATTTTAGACTCTCGATTTGTAATCAATAGGTCCGCGGTTCGAATCCGTGCGGGGGCACCATTAAAAGTTGTTACTTAAAATTATATATGCGCCATAATTGGGTGAGTCACTAAAAAAATTATATTTCGATGTAATCTTTAAATCATAATTATTTATTTTATTGATAAACTCTAAATTAGCGTTACTTGATTGATCAATTTTAAATGTAAATTTCATATCATCTATTGGAACATATCCTAATAATAAATAAAACTCATTAACATAGCCTTTTCCAGATGCACCAAATCTTTCAAAGTTTGTTACTATTGACCACCCTGATATATAGGTTATGTCAAAACCGTATCCAATTCTATAATTATGTTTAGATTTATTTTTTGCTTTATATTCATAGTTAGTACTTTGATTATTTACATAATAAAATTCTGCATTTGATAATGGACTAAAATCTCCTACATACTCTAATCTTCCATGATGATTGGTTGTTCTTTCTTCCTGTTGATTTGCAGTATCAAAAAGTAATCCAATTGTTGCTAGTGCAGTTTTAATATTTTGTTCTTTATATATTAATGAGTCAGTTAAAGCATTTCCTATTGTGGTTTTTTCCCTAAAAGCTTTTAATTTTGTATATCCTAAATCTAATTTTATTCCTGGATTATAATTAAGTTCTTCATCGACTAATCTTTTTCCAAAATTAATTGAGCCAAATATTTGCTGTCCTTCTCTATCGCCTCTTAAAGTATTGTCATTGATCACTCTTTGGTGATCAATATGTAATAAACTTAAACCAATAACACTATCTCTAAAAAATTGATCATCTCTTAACTTGGTATCATATATAGCAATACTGTATGAGTCTGTATTTAGATTTGTGCCATTGCTTCCAATATCAACATCGTCATTTCCATACTGAAAAACATAACCATACATTGAGTCTCTATCATCTTTTTTAATCCTATCTGCACCAATCGAAATGCCGTAACCATGAATATCTCGAGAAGATAAATTTATTGCACTTTTTTTACCTAAACTCACTCTTCCTTCACTCCACTGAAACCAATCATCACTACTATAGGTTCTATCTTTTTCTTTTTTAAGAGTTTCTAATGCACTAACTAATCTTGCAATTTTTTCATTTGTAAAATCTACCTCTGCATTAAGGTTATTAAGATTATCTTTGTTTTTATGTCTTCTTAACCATTCAGTCCTATGAAATATTGGAAGAGTATTATTTCTAATTATACGTTTAGCAGACTCAACATTAGCCTCAATAATAGCTTTAACATCTGAATTAGCAGAAGGATCAGCACAAGTTATTGTGCCCGCACAATCGATCTCATATTCATGGATTTGATTGTCATTCCCATTATCATCGTTATCTCCATCATCACTAGTTACAAACAATTTTGTAAAGTTTGAAGCAAATATAAATCCCATCATATTATTTGTTCTACTTCCTAAATCAAATGTAGTAAAAGAAGATGATAAAGTTGTAATATCGTAAGCTGTGCTTAAATTATATTTATTCATTCTTGTATTTTGATTTCCAGCAATAAATAATTGAGTACCATCTGGATTAAATTGAATATTTCTCATATTATTATCAGCACTCGACAGTGCATCTGAAATTCCTCCTGGAGTTACTCCAGATCTAAGATCAAAAGGAGTTGCTAAATCATATTGTCTTATTTTATGTTCTGCCTTTCCACCTACAAACATTCGTGTGCCATCTGGTTTAAAAGCTAGAGTTCTAACTTGATCTTCATCTGGTGGATTTTTACCTGAATCGGTGACATCTACTTCATATATTTTTTCACAAACTAATGTAGTTGAATCCCAAGGAGTACTTAATTTAAATTGAAAAACTGCAACACCAGGATTTCCACTAAAATCCTTATTAGTAGTTACAAACATTCGTGTTCCGTCCGGCTTAAACTCAATTGCATGAGGAAATTCCATATGATCATCCCCTCCTGCTCCGTCACATGCTAATGCAGTTCCTTTTGGCTTACCTCCTGTAAAAGAAATTGTTGCTGTGCTTATATCAAAAGGTGTACTGAGTGAATATTCGATCATATAAGCTTTTTGATCATCATAACGATTGGTTATATACATTCTGGTACCATCAGGCTTAAAGTTTATTCCTCTAATACCAGGAGTATCTAATGCTACATTTTTTGTTTGGACAAAAGTAAATTCAGCAAATGAATTTGAAGTAAATAAAGTTAGGAAAAGTAAAACAAATAAAAAAGCTTTTTTCATTTTTAAATCTTAGTTAGATCTTAAATCAAGATGTTTCTTTTCTAATTTGTTCTATTTTAATTTTCTTTTGTAAACTTCTATTTTTGTCATAAAGAAGATTAAATTTAATATTTTTATTTGTTTTAATAATTATTTTTTTTGCGTTTCTCACTTCAATATTATCAGCTACTGCACTAATAGGTCTCTTTTTAACGTTGAGATTTTTAATAGTTATTTTTGATCTATCGCTTACTATTTTGCCTTTCCATCTTCGTGGTCTAAAAGCACTTATTGGTGAAATTGACAACTTTTTTGAATTGAGACCCAAAATAGGTCCATGCACAGATAAATTATAAGCAGTACTGCCAGCAGGTGTAGAAACCAAAACACCATCAGAAACTAAATTTTTAATTATTTTTTTAGATCCATAATCTATTGATAACGAAGCTGCTTGACGGCTTTGTCGTAAAATTGATACTTCATTAATAGCAATATGTTTTTTGCTTTGATTACTTTTATTACTAACAGTCATTTCTAGTGGTGAAATAGAAATCATTTTAGCTTTTGACAAATTTTTAATTAAATTTTTTGATGTGTATTTATTCATTAAAAAACCGTAGTTTCCTGAATTTATTCCATAAAAAGATTTTTTTGAATTTCTATTCTTTTTTAGTGTTTGAAGCATAAAACCATCGCCACCAATAACAATTATTAGATTGGATTTCTTTATTTCATTTATTTTTAATATTTTTAGTAATGATCTTTTGATGCTTAATGATCTACTGTTTTTATCAGAGATAATTTGGACCTTACTCATCTTAATGGTGCCCTCGGCCAGACTCGAACTGGCACTCCGCAAGCGGCAAGGATTTTAAGTCCTTTGTGTCTACCAATTTCACCACGAGGGCATTAATGAATTTCATGAGTGTTTATGCCATTATTTATAATTGAACAAGATGAATAAGTAAATTTTTTTTATTTTATCTCCCCATGTCCGAGAATGGTCCAAGTTATACTATTAAATCCTATATATAATTAGAGAATTAATTTATATATCCAAAGTCCTAAGTTTAGAGAGATAGATATAACTAATAAAAATAAATGAGTGACCTTATTAAATGGAAATTTTTTTCCTAATCCATAATTTGATGCAAAAAAAACACAAAAAACAAATGTTCCAACAACAACAAACCATTTTAGATAGATAAAACCCCAAATTATTATTGCAAATAATGAAATCATACCCACAAACATCAAAATTGCTGCTAACCAAGTTAAGAATTTTGAATCTTCAAATATTATATAATAATGACCGCCAGCGCCTCTATCAGCAATTTGTATCGAACGGGCAGCAACGAATGCTACTACTTAATTTAAAATAAAAATTATTTCTAAAATCATTATTTTTTGTTATTCACAAATTCAAATGTGAAGGAGTCTTCTGTAATATGCAGTTTTCCAACATCTTCAGGATGTTTTTTAAAATGTTCGTTTAGTCTTTTATCCTCTTCATGTTTCCACAAATTGTTAATACCAGCTTTCTTTTTCATATCCTCTACCTGTCGTAAAAGTGCATGGGTTTGACTTCCTAGATTGAGGATTCCCATTTCAACTTTTAGCGTACTATATTGCAGTTCCATTATTTTGGCTTGAGCTTCTTCTTTTTTATTTAAATTTTCTCTTAAATCTTTAGCAATCAATTCTAAATCAAATTTTGTTAGGTTTGGACTCTTCTCAAGATTCCAAAGGCAACTTTGTATTGTTGTATGAGCCCAGCTTATTGTGTGTTTTTCTTTTTCTATATCTAAAATAATTTTTTCAAGTCTTTTAAATTTTCCGTCTTTATCACCAAATAAATTCATAGATTTAGTATATCAAATTATCTCTCATTATTTATAAAATTTTTGGGATTATTTGATTTGATCTGACAGAGATAATGGCTTCATCTCTGATTTCTTTTGTTATTGCTTGATCTATAATTCTTAAACTAGATTCTTTATTTTGAAATGATTTATTGCTTAACCAGTTATTACTCCCTGATAAAAAATATCTTGAGTCTACAGATATCTCTTTCATATGAATAGGTGTTCTTCCAACATATAATTTTCCAAAACCTTTTTTTCCATGAAATTTTGCCTCGATTTTTCTTAACCTATCTATAGCTTCTTTAGTTTGTATTTTTTCAGGTTGAGGTGTTTTTGAAAATTTATAACCAGTTTCAATATAAACATTGACTGATCTAGACAATGTATCTGTTAATAATTGCTCAAATCTTTCATTAACAACGAATTTGCTTATGAATGCGGATCTTATGCAAAGAGTATCTGTTGCATTTTTGAAAGCATTTATTAATTCTTTATTATGATTTTCTTTTCCAGAGAATCTAAAATTATTTGATTTGGAGTTATGTCTTTTGCTCGCCTTAGATTCTTCTTTTTTAATTAAATTTTCCAAATCTTTTCCAATACCCATTCTATTGCCTACAACAGCACCTCCTACTGCAGCTAATAATGCGACAGGTACTCCTATTCCTAATCCATAACCAACAATTCCTATACTACCAGTGTATCCTAAAAGTGTAGCCAAGCCCGCTCCTAAACCTCCACCCATAATTGTTTTCTTAACTTCATTAGGATTCTTATTCGAATACTTTTTTATTTTGTCTCCAGAAGTTTTGATGATTTTTAGGAGTTCTCTTTCTGAAAAGTTATATATGTCTTTTAGATCTTTTTTGTTAAGCATTTTTAAAGCTCATAAAATTAAGAGTTATAAAATCTCTCCTACTTATATACTTTTTGAGCTTTGGTTTAAACTTTTTCAGATATTTCAGATATTCAAGCATTTTTATATATCCAAGAGTTTTTCTAATAATTCCAGCAATACATAAGGCAAATAAGAAACCAAATAAAGATGAAGAGATGAATTTTGTTGTAAGTGCGAATGCTCCTACGCTAGCGGTTCCTTTAATAATGCCCCATTTTAAATTATTAAATTCTGCTTTGTTTTTTATTTTCGAATACTTATGTGCAAGTACAACTACTGACGATATTGTACCAACAGGATCTCCATGCACAAAACTTGAGGCCAAAATTCCAGATGCTATCTCTGAAAATTCTTCTTTATGTTTTCTTTTCCAACCAAAAAAAAGTGCCAAAGGTCCAATTGATGATGAAAGCAATTCATTAAATTCTATATGCTTGATGTCACTTATCCATTTTTGAGGTATTGTATATGTTGAGTGAAGAGCGCTAGAAATTAAAGATGTATATCTTAGAGTCACATAAGTTTTTTACAAGAAAATTATGACTTTTTTATGAATTGATACTTCTTACACTTGTGGCACAAATACTTTACAACTTTCAAGATTAATATTCATTTATTATTGAATAATAAAAAAAATCAGCACAAAGGTTGGCTCCGCTATAGCTTTGGAAAAACATAAAGCTAAAAAAAATACAATGTAAAGAATTTTATAAATATTTTTCACAACAATTAATCATTAATACCTTAACAAATTCAAAAAATGAGTGTTAAAAATGTTAAAACAT
>CACKMG010000007.1 GCA_902601235.1 uncultured Pelagibacteraceae bacterium | reverse complement strand
CCACCAATAATTTAAGTTTTTTGGAGTTGGATAATCAGTTAAGTGATTAGCTAAAGTAAGTAAAGGTAAACGATCATTAAACCATTTTCCAAATTTTGATTTAGGTATATATTCGTGATCACTCATAATTGTTATCCGATCTTAATTATGTTAGAGTCAACAAATTCATATTTGGGAATTTCCATATTTGTTGGTGCTGGACCTTTTCTAATTCTACCTGATATATCATAATGAGATCCATGACATGGACAAAACCAACCATTATAATCTCCCTTTTGATCTAATGGCACACAACCAAGATGAGTACATACTCCCAACATTACAAGCCACTCTGGATTTTTAACTCGATCTTCATCTCTCTCAGGGTGTTTTAATTCCTCTAACTTCACAGATTTTGCTTCTGCTATTTCTTCTTGAGTTCTTCTTCTAATAAAAACAGGCTTACCTCTCCATAAAACAGTAATTGTTTTACCAGGGTTTACTGCACTCACATCTACTTCAGTACTTGCCAATGCCTTTACTGATGCATCTGGGTTCATTTGGTCTATCATAGGCCAAATCGTTGCCCCCACTCCAACTGCGCCCACTGCGTAGGTAGCGGTGAATAAAAAATCTCTTCTTTTAGTCTTTTTTTCTGACATTAATATTCTTAATTAAATATACTCAATATAGATAATTTCTACTTAAATATATGTTTCATATAATATAAAATTGTAAATTTACTACTGAAAGAATGACACAGAAATCTATAAATCAAAGGCCTAAAATTGCATTATTTGAACCAGATATTCCTCAGAATACAGCTGCAATAATGAGAACATGTGCTTGTCTTGGCACAAAATTAGAGATTATAGAGCCATGTGGCTTTTTATTAAATGACAAGAGATTTAAGAGAGTTGTGTTGGATTATATGGATGAAAAAGAAATTGTATTTTACCAAAGTTTTGATCATTTTTTTGAGTTCAAAAAGAATCAAAGAATTATATTGATGACTACGAAAGCTACAAAATCATATACCAAATTTAAATTTGAAAAAGATGATACAATACTTTTTGGTAGAGAAAGCGCAGGAGTACCTAAAAAAATTCATAATTTGGTAAAATATCGATTAAAAATACCAATGAAAAATGATAAACGTTCTCTTAACATAGCTTCATCAGCAGCAATTATTTTAGCTGAAAGTCTTAAACAAACTGGTTTTATTTAAAATGGATTTGGAGATAAAAAAAAACATAACAAGTAATTGGTTTAAAATACTTCAGAATACTATTTGTGATTCAATAATAAAACTTGAAAAAAATAAGATTAATTTCAGATCAACAAATTGGAAAAGAAATTCAAAAAAAGATGAAGGAGGTGGGGAATATAAAATTCTAAAAAATGGAAAAGTTTTTGATAAAGTTGGTGTAAACTTTTCTAAAGTATATGGAAGATTTCCAAAACACTTTCAAAAAAATATCCCTGGAGCTCAAAAGGATCCGAGATTTTGGGCATCGGGTATTTCAGTAGTGATGCATATGAAAAATCCTTTAATACCAGCTATGCATTTTAATACGAGATACATATGTACAACTCATGATTGGTTTGGAGGAGGTATGGATGTTACGCCATCAAAAATTGATAAAAACGAAAAAAAAGAATTTCACAAAATTTTAAAAAAGATGTGCGATAGACATAATAAAAATTATTATAAAAAATATAAAAAATGGTGTGATCAATATTTCTACTTACCACATAGAAAAGAGGCAAGAGGCATAGGAGGGATTTTCTTTGATTATAAGAAAAAAAATTTTTATAAAGATTTTGAATTTGTAAGAGATGTTGGTGTAACATTCCAATTGATTTTTCAAAATATTATTTTGAAAAAAATTAAAAAAAAATGGACCGTTAAAGATAAAGAAATACAATACCTTAAAAGAGGAAGATATGTAGAATTTAACCTGCTTTACGACAGAGGAACTAAATTTGGTTTACAAACAGGTGGCAATGTTGAGGGAATATTGATGTCATTACCTCCATTGGCTAAGTGGAAATAACATGGATAAAGAACCAATTACATTAAATGGTTTAAATAAACTTAAGGAAGAATTAATTTTTTTAAAAGAAAAAAAAAGACCAGAAATTGTTGCCGCTATAGCAGAAGCAAGATCTCATGGAGATCTAAAAGAAAATGCTGAATACCATGCCGCAAAAGAAGAACAATCTCATAATGAAGGAAGAATAACAGAAATAAATGATATTATTGCAAGAGCAAATGTTATCGACATTACAAAATTAAATAATGAAGGTAAAGTTATTTTTGGCTCCACAGTTTTTTTAGAAAATTTAGACACGCGTGAAAAAATAAATTACAAAATTGTCGGTAAAGATGAAGCAGATCTAAAACAAAAATTAATCTATTTTAAATCTCCAATAGGAAAAGGGTTAATAGGAAAAAATAAAAATGATTTAGTTGAAATTAATACACCTGCTGGAGTAAAAAATTTTGAAATAAAAGATGTAAAATATATCTAATTATTAATTATGTTTTCAACTTGCTGATCTGTAATTTTGAAATTATTTTCAACCCATTCCTTTTCAATTAACTGTAGTTTATTGCCTAAACTCCTACCTGCTGAAAGATTATATTTTGACATCAGTAAATCGGCTTTTATAGGCATCAGCGGAATATTTTTTGATTTATATAATTTGATAAAATTGCTAATATTTTTTTGATTAAATTTTTTAGATCTAAATATATTAAATAATAAAATATCTAAAACAGCTTGTTTTCCATTATAATAGAATATTTTATTCATATTTTTTTCTGAAAATGTTGTCGAATTAGGTTTATCTTTATAGAAATCAGAAATAATTTTAATTCTATTTAGATCTTTTTTTGAAAGATTATATTTATATAAGAAGTAATCTAGATTATCAGTATCATCAATAGTCATTATTGATAATAAAAATAAAAAATCTACTTCAATAAAAAAATTTTTTGCTTGAGAATTAATTTTATAAAAATTATCGATATATTTCAGTTCAGGAAAAACAATCTTAAGTAAATCTAAGGTCTGTTTGTCTTTTGAAATCTTAATTAAATTATTAGGTGTAATAATTTTTTTTAACTCATCTAACAATCTTTCCTTAGATAATCGAGATATTCCATCAATATTTTTTTTTATTATTTTTAAAGTTGTAGGATTATGTTTTTGTTTAGAGTAACATATAAAAAATCTCAAATACCTTAATATTCTAAGATAATCTTCTTTTATTCTTTTATCACCATCACCTATAAAATTTACAAATCCTTTTTCTAAATCTTCCTTGCCATTAAAAGGATCAAAAATATTTCCCTCTCTATCAGAATAAATGGAATTAATTGTAAAATCTCTTCTTAAAGCATCATTTCTCCAATCTTTAGAAAACTTTATTTGTGCATGTCTACCATCCGTTAATACATCTTCTCTTAAACTAGTGATTTCAAATTTTTTATCATCTATTATTGCTGTGATGGTGCCATGTTTAATTCCTGTTTCGTAATAATCTATCTGGTTTTTCATTAAAACCTCTGAAACTTCATTGGGTTCTAGATTTGTTGCAAGATCTATGTCATCAACTTCTTCATTGTTCAAAATTTTTCTTATACATCCGCCTACAAGCCTAATTTCACTTGTTTCAGAATATGAATTGATTGAATCGAATATTTTTTTTAATTGTGGGGTATTTGAAAGATTTTTTATTTTTTCGCTTATATTTTCTAAATTATTTTTTCTACTAAATATTTTATCTATTAAATTTTTCATATTTGGCTGGGGCGCTAGGATTCGAACCTAGGATGCAGGTACCAAAAACCCGTGCCTTACCGCTTGGCTACGCCCCAATATTAAATTCGTATAACACAAAAAGAAGAATTTATATAGTTTTTGAGGATATACACCAGTATTTTTTATATTGTTTTCTGAACTGCATCATTGATTTATCACAATCTTTTTTGGTGTGAAAATATGCAACTATTGCGGACCCAGAACCTGTCATTCGAACAAAGAGTGGTTTTGACAAACCTTCTAAAAATGATTTTAATTTTTTTAATTTTGGATATCTTAGTAATACAATAGGTTCGAGTGAATTGTGCATTTTGGCCAAAAATTTATAATTAAACATCTTTTTTTTTGGTTTATCTAATTTACTTCTTTCAAATTTTCTCACCCGTGAATATATATCTTTAGTAGAACATCCAAAATTAGGTTTAATGATTAGAGTAAAAAAATTTTTACACCCTTTAAATTGTTTTACTTCATTTTTTGAATTAAAAATTAAACAAGAGGAATTTAACCCTAAAATTACATCTTCACCTATTGATTTTGAAATTTTCAAAACTTGTTTTTTACTAAGTTTAATAAGGTTTTTTTTTAACAAATATTTTAAGATATTAGCTGCATTCATTGATCCACCACCTAAGCCTGATTTTATTGGAATTTTTTTATTTATCTTAATTCGAAATTTTTTTTTTAATAAATTTCTATCATCTAAAATTTTAAGTAATTTTGAAATAGTATTTTTTGAATTTATATTTTTTGAAAATTCACCAAAAAAAGAGATTTGATGATTTTGCTTTTTAATTTGTTTTATATATATTTCATCATGTAATGTTACAAAAGCAATGATGCTCTCTACTTTATGCAATGATTTTGATTTACCCGTAATATTTAATGCTAAATTAATCTTCGCGTGAGATTTAATTTTGTCAAACATAACTTAAGAATTATCAAGTCCATAAATTAGTTTAATATTGATATTTTTGATCATTTCTTTCTCTGCATCTTTCATTTGGAGAACGTTTTTCCAAAAATACCTCGCCTGAATTTTTCTATCTAACTTCCATAATATATCTCCATAATGATCACTCACAATTGGATCATCTGGCATCAACTGCACTGCAATATTAAGAAATTTTTCAGCTTTTAAATAATCATCAACCAAATAATAAGCCCATCCGATAGAGTCTATGATATACGGGTCTTCACTTTCAGCCTTATAAGCAATTTCCAACATTTTAATTGCCTCATCAATATTAAAATCTCTCTCTAGCCATGAATAAGCCAAATAATTTAAAACATAAGCATCATCAGGATCAAGCTCTAATGAGGCAAGAAGATCTTTATCAGCTTTCTTATAATTTTTAATTCTCTCATAGCTACTTCCCCTTCGATATAAAATGTCAGAACGAATAAATGCGTTATCATCAATTTTATCTAAAAGTTTTGTGTACAAATTTATTGCTTTTTCAAATTCTTTTGCATTCCTATAAAAATTTGCTAAATCAAAAAGCATTTTATTATTTGGATTTGCAATTTTATTAAATTCAGACTCAATAAAGTTTATGGACTCTGCTGCGTTTCTTTGTTTTTCTATAATTTGAGCTTGTTTTTTAACTCGATACCAGTAAAAAAAAATTTCATCTTTGTTGAAATTTTTTAATATTTTTTTAGATTTTTTATATTCTTTATTAAAATAATAATTCTCTACTATTAATGATAAGTTGTACTTAAATTTTGGATTTAAATAATTTGAGAGATTCAAATAAAAATTCGATTTTTCATAATTATCATCTGATGAGTAAAGATTAGAAACTAAAAATAGAAATTCACTCAGAATATCATTATGATTTTTACAAGAAAATACATCACTAAATTTATTAAAGTTTTTTTCTTCAATCCAGTATTTTCCTTGAGACAATAACAATGTACTATTTATATAGTTTATATCTTTTGTAATATTTATTGCTTCTATAAAATTATTATTTTCAATCAAATAACTAAGATAAAAAAAGGTATATCTCGTATAATCGGTCTCTTGATTATTAATCAAATTCAAGAAAAAATTATCAGTTTTATCATCGTTTAAATAACATCTTTGAAAAGTTTCTGTAATTAATGATATGTTCCCATAATTTTTTTTATTAGCTGGAATTTTATTTTCTTGAAACACTAAGATGTATTGATTTAATATTCCTAGTATTGCACTGGTAAAATCATCGTTTTTTAAATAACTTTTTGCCTCTTTTAAATAAAATTCAGCTTGATTGAAGTTTCTTTTTTTTAAACTATCAAAAATAAGAAGAAGATAAGCATCAAAAAAATTCGTATTTTCATTTCCAAAATTATTTCTAACTATATTTGTTGCCTGTAAAATTTTATTTTCTAAAACCAAAGATGAAACATATCTTTTTAAATAAGGGTCGTGTTTGGAAATCAAAATTTTTGAAGATTGAAAAAAATCCAAAGCATTTGAATTATCTTTATTTTCAAATGCAATGATACCAGAAAAATAATTAGATAAATTTTTAGAGTCTAAGTTATCAAAAGTATTGCTTTTAGAATATGATGGGCTCTGATAGAATAATAACAAGATTAAGACAAATTTTATTTTTTTGAAAAACATAAACTTACTTTATGACTAAAAGAACCTTAAATCAAAACTCCAAATCTATCCAAAAACTAATCGATATAATTGAACCAGATTTTATTTTTAGTGAGAAACCTTTAAATAGAATAAAAACCATAAATATTTCAGAAAATGTTGATGATAGTCAAAAACTGGAAAAGCTTGAAGAGCTGAAAAAACAACTAAATTCAATTGAAAATTGTAATTTAAAAATAAATTCAAAAAATTTAACTATTGGTGATGGGGACATTAATAGTCCTTTGATGATTGTTGGTGAGACACCCGGTTATGAAGAGGACAAATCTGGATTGACTTTTCAGGGTGAAATTGGCGATCTTTTAAAAAAAATGTTTTCGGCGATTGATATTAACTTAGAAAGTATATATAAAACTTACTCTATAAATTTTAGACCACCTGATGATAGAAGACCATCGTCCCAAGAAATAAAGCGCTATTCAATTTTTTTAAAAGAACACATATCTATAATAGATCCAAAAATCATAATTTTACTGGGTGGAACAGCAATGGAAGCTCTAACTGGATTAAACAGTAAAATCACAGATGAAAGAGGTAAATGGAAAGAAATTATTTTAAAGAATAAGAGCTACCCATTATTAATTACATACAATCCATCCTATCTGCTGAGATATCCAGAATATAAAAGACAGTCATGGGAGGATCTAAAAAATATAAGAGAACAAATAAAAAAACTTAAAATTCAAATTAAATGAAAATAATTGCTGGCGTAGACGAGGTTGGAAGAGGCAGTTTAATTGGGCCTGTTTATGCCGCTGCAGTAATATTAAATAGTTCTATAGATAAAAAAATACTTAAAGACTCAAAAAAATTAACAAAGAGAAAGAGGGAAAAATTATCAAAATATATTAAAAAAAATTCAATATGGTCTATTGGCAAGGCATCAGTAAAAGAAATTGAAAAAAATAATATTTTAAACGCAAGTCTGCTGGCAATGAAAAGAGCTGTCGTTAAGTTAAAAAAAAAACCTACAATAGTTTTAGTAGATGGAAATAAATTGCCAAAAATTAAAAACTACAAACTAAATTCAGTAATAAAAGGGGATCAAATAATACCATCAATTTCGGCCGCATCAATTATAGCTAAAGTTACTCGTGATAATTCAATTTCAAATTTAGGGAAAAAATATAAGGGATATTTCTGGGATATAAACTACGGTTATGGTACTAAACAGCATTTAAAAGCTATTAAAAAATTAGGAGTTACGGTTCATCACAGAAAAACTTTTTCTCCAATAAATAAATATTAATAAGTTTCACGTAGAAACACAATATCTAGTTGCTTTAAAAAAAACCTACACAAATAAAATCTAAATAATTCAATCGTAGGTTGACCCATGAATCTTTTTGGAGTCTAATTTATTTTTAAAAAAAAATGAGCCAAAATTTAAAAAACAAATTAGTCAACGGAGATAGTTTAGAGGAATTAAAAAAAATTCCTGATGAGACTTTTGATTTAATTTTTGCTGACCCTCCCTACAACTTACAATTAAAAAGTGAATTAATAAGACCAGACAGATCTAAAGTTAGTGCAGTAAATGACAAATGGGATCAATTTGAAAATTTTAAAAAGTATGATGACTTTACTTATTCATGGTTAAGTGAATGTAAAAGAATTTTAAAGAAAAATGGAGCTATTTGGGTAATTGGTAGTTATCACAATATTTTTAGAGTTGGTACGGCTGTTCAAAATTTAGGTTTTTGGATTTTAAATGACGTCATTTGGAATAAAAAAAACCCCATGCCAAATTTTAGAGGAACACGTTTTACGAACGCCCATGAAACTTTAATTTGGGCATCTAAGTCTGAAAAATCAAAATACACTTTCAATTATCAATCCTTAAAATGTTTAAATGACGATCTTCAAATGAGATCTAACTGGGATCTGCCAATTTGTAATGGATCTGAGAGGCTAAAGAAGAATGGTAAAAAAGTGCATTCCACTCAAAAACCAGAAGCTTTGCTTCACAGAATTTTATTGGCAACTTCAAATAAAAATGATTTGGTTTTAGATCCTTTTTTAGGATCGGGAACAACAGCAACAGTTGCAAAAAAATTGAGTAGAAATTATTATGGAATTGAAAAAGAAAAAACTTATTTTAAAGCTGCAGAACAAAGATTAAAAAAAACAAAACCTATAGAAGATCATTATTTAGATACTATTAAAAACAATAGATCTAAACCAAGAATACCTTTTGGCTCATTAGTTGAATTAGGAATTATTAAACCAGGCACCACTATTTTTGATAATAAAAGGAAAATTAGTGCAAAAATAATGGCTGACGGCAGTATCAAGCATGCCCGAACTGAAGGCTCAATTCATAAAGTAGCAGCTATAATTTTAGGTGCTGAAAGCTGTAACGGATGGACTTATTGGCATTTTAAATTAGGTAGTTCTTTTGTGCCAATAGATAATTTAAGACAAAAATTTCTTGTAGATAAAAGCTATCTATAAATTTTACCAAGATAACTCTCTAAAAACCTTTTATTTTTAACTAATCTTTTCAAGGAAATGTTTCTTAAAAATATCATTAAAGGATTTGATAAATGAAATACAAATTGATTAAATTTTGATCTATTATTGACCATTTTAGTTTTACTTACTCTATTTTTGAAAAATCTATTTTCTGTATTGCTCTCTATATTTTTGAATAATTCATATGCACCCTCTATTGACTGAGATGCCCCTTGAGCAAAAGACGGAGGAAAAGCAAAAAAAGCATCACCTATAAAATGGATATTATTATTTTTTGGTTTATAAAAATTATTGCTAACAAATACTGGAAATATCTTTAACTCTTTTATTTCATCTAAGAATTCTTTTGTTTCGAAGGGGACATTATCCAAAATTCTTTTAATAAAATTTTCATCATCAGATAAAGAGTGATTTTTTTGCTCATCTGCAGTGAGTTCATACTTCATTATTGCTATAAAATTTAAATCTCCATTTGGGTTTATGGGATAAATTACATGATGAAAATCAGGACCTAAAAACAATGAAATATTTTTACAATCAATTTTAGAAGCATTGGAGATCAATCCTCTAATAGCCAATGTATTGTTATATCTTGGTTGAATTTTGTTTTTTGAAATAAGATTTTTACTTTTTGAAAAAACTCCATCTGAAATAATCAAATAATCACATTCGAAGGTTTCATGATTTTCAAAGGAAACTTTTATCCTTTGATTTTCTTGATCAATATTTGAAATACTATAATTGGTTTTAATTGAGCTCTCTAAATCTTTTTTTAAAAAATTAACTAAATCTGACCTTTTCAATGTTGTGTATTTACAGTCTTCTGAATTGAAATCTGAAATATTTAAATCACATATTTTTTCTGAACATTTGATTAAGTGAAAATCTATTTGATTAGGATTAAACTTTTTATCATTTTGAAATTTATTAAATTCTATTTGATTTAAAAGCTTTACGCTATTCACTGATAATTGAATTCCATAACCATCTTCTAAATTAATTGAGCTATTTTTTTCATAAATTGTAATTTGATAATTAGAATTTTTTTTAAATAAATTTGCGATAAATAAACCTGAAATACCTGCTCCAATAATAGCAATTTTTTTCATCAATTTTTCTCTAAATATCGAACAATTTTCTTTGTAAATGAAGGTAACATGTAACTATCTAATTTTTTTTTATCTACCCAATAAGATGAAGTAAATTTTTTGTTATCTTTTAAGTATTGGATCTTTATATTCATATTCATATTAGACATTTTAAAATTTAAATTTTCATTAAAATTTTTAGGATTAGATAATTCTTCCATAGGAAATATTGATAAGTTTTTAAGAAAATTAAATTTGGTATTTTTAATTAATAAATATCTTTGTCTTTTTTTGTACACTTTAAGGATAAAATATTTTTCTTTATTTTTCTTAATATTTTTTTTTAAAGTAAAATCTTTCTTTTTGAAGGATTTACAATTTTTCCTTATTGGACACTGAACACATATTGGGTTACTTTGCTTGCATATAAGCGCTCCTAATTCCATTAAAGCTTGTGCATAATCACCAGATCTTAAAGTAGTTCCAAATATATTTTTTTTTTGTACTAAATTGTCTTTTTGAATTTCTTTGTCTTTTTTTAAATAAAGATATCTTTTTAAGACTCTTTCAATATTTCCATCTAGAGGAATATAAGGTTTATTAAATGCGATAGCTAAAATTGCATTTGCAGTATAATTTCCTATACCTGGAAGTGTTAATAAATCCCTAAGATTGTTAGGCAATTTTCCATCAAAATTTTTAATAATAATTTGTGCAGTTTTTTTTAAATTTCTAGCTCTTGAATAATATCCTAAGCCTTCCCAAAGTTTGATTAGTTTTCCCTCATCAACTTTAGCAAGAGACTTAATAGTAGGTAAATTTTTTAAAAACCGATTAAAAAAAGGGATTACAGTTGTAACTTGAGTTTGCTGTAACATAAATTCACTTATTAACGTGTAATATTGTTTTTTTTGTAAAGAAACTTCTTTTCGCCATGGTAATGATCTCTTGTTTAAATCATACCATTTGAGAATTTTTTTTGTTATTATCTTTTCTTTCATATGCGATATAAAAATAATATTAAGCAGAGATTTGGTACCATTCAAGGCTTAAGATCTTTTAAAGACACTTTGCCAAAAAATATTAAAAAAGTTATCACAAATAGAGGTCAGATTTATTCAGAAACATTAAATAATTGGAAATTTATTGTTGGGGAAAATCTTTTCAGAATTTGTTATCCAAAATCATTTAAGAATTCAAATAAATTTGGTGTAAGCACATTATTAATAATGGTCAAAAGAGGTCATGAGATAGATTTAGAATACTCTAAAAAAGATATCATAGACAAAATGAATAATTTTTTTGGAAAAGTAATCGTAGAAAAAATAAAATTTAAATCTTTTGAAAAAGAACAAAAAATTAATACTAATACTACATTATTTAAAAAGAGTGAGACAAAAAATAAATATCAAAATAAAATTAACGATGTTAAGAATGAGAAAATTAAAAAATCTTTATTAGAGTTATCAAGAGTATTCAAAGAAAAATGAAAAAATTTTATTTATTAATTATTATTTTTTTTGGTTTGACTATTAATTGTAATGCTGAAACTAATCGAATAGTTTCAGGACAAGAAAATGCTAAAATTACAATAATTGCATACGAATCTTTAACTTGCAGTCATTGTGCAAATTTTCATAAAGATATTTATCCTCAACTTAAAAAAGATTACATTGATACAGGATTAGTAAAAATAGAATTTAGACATTTCCCTTTAGACATTGCAGCCTTAAATGCTTCTAAAATTGCGCAATGTAAAAGCGGCCAGGGTCTAGAAATTTTAGAAAGTTTATATTTTAATCAACAATCTTGGGTAAAAGGAAGTACGGTGGAGGAAATTAATAATAATTTAAGACAATTTATTAAAAAGGAGGGTTTTAATGTAAACTTTGAGAAATGTATTAATAATAAAGAAATTGAAGATTATGTGCTTAATGATCGAATCGAAGGTGTAAAAAAATTCAAGGTAAATGCTACTCCCACGATAATAATTAATAACGAAAAGTTTGAAAAATCTCTAAATTATAAAAATTTAAAAAAATCATTAGAAAAACTGATATAATTTAATCCATGGAGTTTAAAAAAATTCAACTCAATGGATTCAAATCGTTTGCAGATAAAACCGATTTTTTAATCGAAGAAGGTTTAACAGGCATTGTTGGACCTAATGGATGTGGAAAATCTAACATCGTAGAGTCTTTAAGATGGGTAATGGGAGAAACTTCAGCCAAGAGTATGAGAGGATCAGGAATGGAAGATGTAATATTTTCAGGCACATCTAATAAAGCCTCGAAAAATATTGCTGAAGTTTTGGTGACTGTTAAAAATGAAAATAACGAGGGTCCAATTCAGTATCGTGAACTTAGTGAGGTAAGTGTAAGAAGAAAAATTGAAAAAGATAAAGGTTCAAAATTTTATATTAATGATAAAGAAGTAAGAGCTAGAGATACGCAAATGTTTTTTGCAGATCTTTCTACTGGAGCACACTCCCCATCAATGATCAGTCAGGGCAGAATTGGTGCATTAGTAACTGCAAAACCTACAGATAGAAGAGCAATTCTTGAAGAAGCTGCAGGTATATCTGGTCTACATGTAAGAAGGCATGAAGCAGAACTCAGATTGGGTGCAGCTGAAAATAATTTGAAAAGAGCTGATGAATTAAGAAGACAACAAGAAAAACAGTTGCTTAACCTACAAAAACAAGCTGAAGAAGCAACTAAATATAAAAATATTTCAGACGAAATAAAAAAAATTGAAGCTGGTTTATACTATTTGAAATTATTAGAGATTGATAAAGAAATTAGAGTTGAAAATGAAATAAACACCGAAGCTGAGGATGAAGTAAGTAGTTTTAACAAAAAGATTTTTGAATTAGAGCAATCAATCAAGTCTGAAACAGAAAAAATTAATCCACTTAGAGAAAAAAATATTGAAAATTTATCAAAAATACAAAGACTTAATTTAGAACTTCAAAACCTTGATGAAGAAAATACTAGAACTCAAGATGAAATTGAAAATATCAAAGGCACTCTTAAAACATTAGATGAAGATATTTCAAGAGAAAAAGGAATTGTCATTGATGCTAATTCAAATGAAAAAAGACTTAAAGAAGAAAAAAGTGAACTTATTGAGATAGATTCCAAATATTATGAAACTGAAAAAAAATCTAATGAAGATTTAGAAAGAGAAAAAAATAAATTAAAAAATGAAATTGAAAAGATAAAACAACTTATTAAAGATAAAAAAAATGAAGAGTCGATAGTTGCATTAGAAAATATTAAAATAATTATAGAAACATATGCGGAAATTTTTGGTAAAAATCAAAATATAAAAAAAGAATCTGTTAAAAGAAGTGAAAGAATTAATGTCATAGAAAAGGAAATTAAAAGTTGGAAAAATCTGCTTTCAAATTCTGAAAAAATGGTTGCTGAACTAAGTGATAGAAAAGATAAATTTGTTCTTCAATTAGAAAAATTAGATAATAAACCAGAAATACATGCAGAAAAAAAAGGTCAAATATCTGAAAACCTTAGAATATCTGAGAAAGAAAAAGAAGAGAATGAAATAATAATAAGTGATACAGATGAAAAGATAGAAAATCTTAGAAGAGAATTAAATAAAGTTCAAGAGGATTCAATTCAAATAAGAGAAAGAAAAGCGAGTTCTGGAGCAACAATAGAAGGTCTAAATAAAAGAAAAGATGATTTAATTGATAGAATTAATTCTGAATTAAATTTAAACGAAGAAAATATTTTAGAAAATTCAAATCTTAATGGTCTAGAAGATTTACCTGATGCAGTAAACCAAGAAGATTTGTTAGATAAAAAAAAACAAGAAAGAGAAAAACTAGGTTCAGTTAATTTAAAAGCCGATGAAGAAACAAATAAATATGAGATTGAAATTAAAAAAATGGAACAAGACCGAACAGATTTAGTAGATGCAATAGCGAAGTTAAAAAATAGCATTAATGAGCTTAATCAGAAAGGGCGAGAAAGATTGGTTGAAGCTTTTGAAAAGGTTAATAGAAAATTTAATGAAGTATATACAAAATTATTTAATGGAGGAAACGCAAAACTTGAATTAGTTGATTCTGATGACCCTCTTGAAGCTGGGTTAGAAATGTTGGTGAGCCCTCCTGGAAAAAGACTTCAATCAATAACTTTATTATCTGGTGGTGAACAAGCTTTAACAGCTTTGTCACTAATTTTTGCAGTTTTTTTAACTAACCCATCTCCAATTTGTGTACTTGATGAGGTCGATGCTCCACTGGACGATGCAAATGTTACTAGATTTTGTAGTTTACTAGAAGAGCTAATACGAATAACAAATACAAAATTTATAATTGTTACTCATCATGCTTTAACTATGTCTAAAATGAACAGACTTTATGGTGTAACTATGCCAGAAAAGGGCATAAGCCAATTAGTTGCTGTTGATTTACAAAAAGCAGAAAGTATGGTTGCCTAATTAAAATAAATAATGTCCAAAGATCCGTTTAAAACTCGCTTAGAAATTGCAAAAAAAAAAGTCTCAAATAGAGTTTCAGCCAATAAAAACTCTAAACCATCACCTATTGGCACCGCTTTTAAGCTTAGTACTGAGTTAGTATCAGCTGTTGCAGTAGGGACAATTATTGGGTTTATTTTAGATAAGACCTTTGGTACTAAACCTTGGTTAATTTTAATATTTTTTTTTGTAGGGGTAGTTGCTGGAATAACAAATGTAATTAAATCTGCGAAAAAAATGCAAAAATAGATAGTAATTTATGGCAGCAAACCCAATGACGCAATTCGAAGTTTATAGAATTGGACCAGAAATTAAAGTAGGTGCTTTTGATATTTCATTTACAAATGCAAGTTTATTTATGGTTATAAGTTCATTAGCTATTTTGATTATTTTTAATATTGGTTCAAAAAAAAATTCAATGTTGCCAAGTAAAATTCAGCTTTTAGCAGAATTGAGCTACACCTTTGTTTCAAAAATGATTAGTGATACTGCGGGCTCAAAAGCAAAACCATATTTCTCATTCATATTTTCATTATTTATGTTTGTTCTTTTTTGTAACATGTTCGGAATGATACCTTATACCTTTACAGTAACAAGTCACATCATTGTAACATTTGTTCTTGCAGCGTTTATTTTTATTGGGGTAACAATTATTGGTTTCATGAAACATGGTTTTGGATATTTAAAACTATTTGTTCCTAGTGGAGTTCCAGTTGTATTACTTCCTTTGATAGTTGTGATTGAGATTATATCTTATTTGAGTAGACCAATAAGTCTATCTGTAAGACTTTTTGCTAACATGATGGCAGGTCATACCATGATGAAAGTTTTCGGAGGCTTTGTTATAAGCCTTGGAATAGTTGGTGGATGGCTTCCACTGAGTTTTTCGGTTGCATTAACTGGTTTGGAGATATTAGTTGCTTTTCTTCAAGCATATGTATTTGCAATCTTAACATGCATATATTTAAATGATGCATTAAATTTACACCATTAATAAACAACATAGGAGGATATAATGGAATTAGAAGCAGCAAAAATGATTGGGGCAGGTTTAGCAGCTATTGCTCTGGCTGGTGCAGGAGTTGGTATTGGAATAATTTTTGGAAATTATTTATCAGGAGCAATGAGAAACCCCTCTGCAGCACAAAAACAATTTCCTAATTTACTTTTAGGGTTTGCTCTTGCAGAGGCAACTGGGTTATTTGGATTGGTTGTTGCATTGATCATTTTATTTGCATTTTAAATTTGATGATTAAAAAATATTTTTTTCAATTAATATTTTTAAACCTCTTTTTTATAAAAGAGGTTTTTGCAGCTGAAAGTGGTGGTATGCCCCAATTAAATCCTGAATTTTGGATTTCACAAATATTCTGGCTAACATTAACTTTTGGTATTTTATATATTATCTTGTCAAAATTAATATTACCTAAGATAAGTTCAAATTTAGAATTAAGAAAGTCTCAAATACTAGAAAATATTGAAGCTGCAGAAAAACAAAGAAATGATGCTGACACAAAACTTAAAGAATATGATGATATAATATTAAAAAGTAAACTCGAGGCAAAAAACATTTTTAAAGAAGTTAGAGAAAAGACTCTTAAAAATATTAATTCTAAAAGAGAAAATTTAGAAAATGAAATTAATCAAGAGATAAAAAACGCTGAACAAGAAATTAATTTACTCAAAAAAAGCGCACCAGATAAAATAAATAAAATTGCTATTGAAACATCATCTGAAATTTTAAAAAATTTAATAGGTGCAGATGTAAACAGCAGCAGTATCTCGGCTATAGTAAATGATCTATCAAAAAGGAATAGGAATAAATATTATGACAATTGATTCTACTTTTTGGGTAGCAGTTTCATTTTTTATATTTTTTGGAGGGTTAATATATTTAAAAGTTCCACAAAAAATTAATGAGACTCTTAACAAGATAATTTCTGAAATAAAAAATGAGATTGATGAAAGTGAAAAACTTAGAACTGAAGCAAAAACTCTATTAGATAATGCACAAAAAAAACTAGATACAGCTAAATCAGTAAGTGATGAAATTTTGGAGCAAGCAAGAAAAGATAGCGATAAATTAATGATAGAACTTAATGATAAATTTCACAAATCATCAGAAATTAAAAAAAATTCAGCAAAAGATAAAATAATTCATATGAAAGAAGCTGCTATAAAAGAAATTAAAGATGCTTCAGTTAAAATTTCAGTAGACTCTGTTAAAAAAATCATCACCACTTCTGTAGATAAATCAAAACTTGATAATTTGTTTCAAAAAAATTTAGATGAAACTAAAGAAGAGTTAAAAAAAATTAATTCATAATTCTCTTACAATTTTTCTAAAAAACTATAAGTTATATTAATGAATTCTGTAGTTATTGGATCTGGTTTTGGAGGTATAGCTACTGCTCTCCGTCTGAAAGCAAAAGGACATGATGTTACATTAATTGAAAAACATCCTGATCTAGGTGGAAGGGCTAGAGTGTTTAAAAAAAATGGTTTTATTTATGATGGTGGGCCAACTGTTATTACTGCCCCCTACTTAATCAATGAGTTATTCGAGTTATTTAATAAAGATCCAAAAAATTACATAAGACTTTCTCCTCTTAAAATTTGGTATCAATTTATATTTGAAGATAAAACCAAATTTAATTACTCAGGAGATGAGAACGAGATGAAAAGGCAAATCGAGAAAATAAGTAAAGATGATTTAAAGGGCTACAAAAAATTAGTAAATTTTACAAAAAAAATATTTGATAAAGGTTTTACTGAACTGGCTGATGTGCCATTTGATAAACCATTAGTGATGGTGCAACAATTGCCAGCTCTTTTAAAACTTAAAAGTTACAAATCAGTTTATTCACTAGTTTCATCCTATATAAAAAATGAAAAATTAAGAAGAATGTTCAGCATGCACCCATTACTTGTTGGTGGCAATCCTTTCACCACAACTTCAATTTATGGACTAATTTTATATTTAGAGAAAAAATGGGGTATTCATTATTCTATGGGGGGGAACTGGAAATATAATAAAAGGATTTGAAAAACTTATGGATGAAGAAGGAATTGAAGTGATTAAAGGTCGTGAAGTTACAAAAATTATTTCAGATAAAAAAAAAATTACTGGTGTTCAACTTAATGATCAAACTATCATAAATTCTAATAATGTAATTTGTAATGCAGACCCACCTGCAGTTTATGAAAAAATGTTAAATGGAAATACTAATAATTCATTTCTTTTTAAATGGAAAATGAATCGAATGGAGTATTCAATGGGATTATTTGTTTATTATTTTGGCACCAAAAAAAAATACGAAAATGTAGAACATCATACAATTAAATTTGGGAACAAATATAAAGAACATCTAGATGATATATTTAATAAAAAAAAGTTAAATGATGATATTAGTTATTATCTTCACAGACCATCTGCAACAGATAAATCTATGGCTCCTGAGGGGAACGATTGCTTTTATGTTCTTGTACCTGTTCCAAATAATCAATCGAATATTGATTGGTCTTTAGAAGGAGAAAAAATGAAAAATTTAGTTATTGATAAAATGCAAAATGATTTAATGCCTAATCTAAAAGAAAATATTGTCGAGGATTTTTATTTAACTCCAGATTATTTTGAAAAAGATTTAAATACTAAACATGGCTCAGGTTTTTCTATCCAACCAAAATTTTCACAATCTGCGTATTTTAGATTTCACAATAAATCAGAAGTTTACGATGGTTTATTTTTTGTTGGAGCTGGAACACATCCTGGTGCTGGTGTGCCAGGAGTCTTGTCGTCAGCTAAAGTGTTAGATAAAATAATTTAATGAATAAAAAAAACTATCTAGCAATTTTCGCTAAATCATTTAATTGGGCAGGTTTTTTTTTACCCAAAAAAATTTATGAAGATTCTGCCATACTTTACGCATTTTGTAGAGTTCTAGATAACATAGCGGATGAAAAAACTAGTTTAGATTCTAAAATTAAAAAGTTTAATGAAATGAGAAAACTTCTAGAAAAATTTTACGATTCAAATGACATAGAAATATATTCATCTAACGAAAATGAAAAAATTATTCATGATGTTATTACTCTTGCAAAACATAATAATATAAAAAAAATAATTTTAAAGGACCTGGTCGATGGTGTTGCATCAGATTTAAAAGAAAAAATTCATATTAGATCTGTTAGAGACTTATTAGTTTATTCGTATAGAGTAGCTGGAACAGTAGGTTTAATGATGTCAAAAATTTTAATGGTGAACGATAGAAGGGCTTTAAAAGGAGCAATTGATTTAGGTATTGCGATGCAATTGACAAATATTGCTAGAGACGTAATTGAAGATAAGAAGATGAACAGAGAATATATCAAGCCGGATTTTGAAAATATTCAAGCAACTTTAAGACTTGCAGATATGTTTTATGAAAGCTCATTTAGTTCTATCCAGAAAATACCGTTTAGGTATAAATTCTCTATTATTGTTGCTAGACGAATTTACAGACAAATTGGCAGAAAAATTTTAAAAAAAAAAAATATGGAAGATTATGAAAAATCAGGAAAAATTTATGTGAACAATTTTGAAAAAATTTATCAAACAATTATTTCTATATTTGATCTAATTTTGATTTATTTAAAGGAATTAGAACCTCACCAAAGAGCAGAGGAACATGCTATTATTTGTCAAGAAGTAGATTTAGATGAAAGAATTTGATTATGTAATTATTGGTGGTGGATGTGCGGGGTTATCGCTTGCATATGAACTTGAAATCCATGAAAAATTAAAAAATAAAACTCTAGCAATTATCGAACCAAGGGAAGAATATAAGAGAGATAAAACATGGTCTTTCTGGAAAGTAATACCTCATAATTTTGATGATTGTGTAAAGAAAAGTTGGGAAAATTTTTCAATAAATATACCCGGCAAAACAAATTATCTTGAGTGTAAAAATTTTCCATATCAAAGTGTTGATAGCGGATTATTTTACAAAAAAATAAATAATAGAATAAAAGAAAACAAAAATATCTCTTTTTTTAGAGATATTTCAGAAATCAATACAAAAAATTCATTCATTTTTAATAGTGTTACTGAAACAAAAAAAAATCATCTTAATCTTTGGCAACATTTTTGTGGTGTTGAAATTAAAACAGAAAATAATTTTTTTGATGAAGAAATTTTTAATCTGATGGATTTTGATTGCGAACAAAGAGAAAGTGTTCATTTTTTCTATACTCTTCCCTATTCAAAAAATAAAGCTTTAATTGAAACTACCTGGTTATCAAAAATGAATGATAATTCTCAAAAAGATTATGATAATCAAATTAAAGAATATATTGAAAAACACCTAAAAATAAAAAATTATGAAATTACTTACAAAGAAGAAGGTGCTATTCCCCTTTTTTATCCCTTATACAAAAAAGAAAAAAATAAAATAAACATTGGAACTGCTGGTGGTATGACAAGATTAAGTACTGGCTATACATTTCTTAATATTCAGGAACATAGTAAATATTTAAGAGAGAATATTGAAAATATTTCTACATTAAAAAAATTTGAAATAAATAGAAAATATCAATTTTTAGATGATATTTTTCTAAGAGTCCTAAATAAAAATCCTGGAAAAATGTCTAATATATTCTTTAGCATGTTTAACACATCTCCGAAGACTGTTATAAAATTTTTGTCTAATAAAAGTAATTTTTTTGAAGATTTAAAAATAATTTTGCAAATGCCTAAATTGACTTTTATCAAAGCATTATTTTATTAAAATGGAAAATAAAATTAAAAAAATAAATTTTAATCATTCATTTATTTTCTTTTTATTTTGCAACATTTTTTCTTTAATAACTTTTGTGATAAATAATTTTACAGTATCTCCATTGATTTGTTTATTATTAATTTTAAGTATTGGTATTTCTCATGGTTCACTTGATAATCTTAAAGGAGAAAAACTTTTGAAAATTTTTGGTATTGATAATTTTTTTATTTTTTATCTATTATATATTTTGATTTCAATATCGGTAATAATCTTATGGATCATCATACCTTCTATTTCTTTAATAGTTTTTTTGATTGTAGCTTCTTATCACTTTGGAAAAGAGGATACGCAATTTCTTGTTGTTGAAAATTCATATTTAAATCAATTATTGTTTCTTATAAAAGGAACCTTAATTGTCCTAGCACCTATATATTTTCATTTTGATGAAACAATAAATATTTTTAAAATACTGCTAGTTGATAATGAAAATTTTTATATATTTTTAAATTTTATTGAAACAAATAAAATTTTACTTTTCGGCATTATCTTAAGCACTTTAGCAAATATCATATTGTTCACTAAAAACTTTGAGATTAAAAAATTTGCTATTTTTTTAGATTATTTTTCAATCTTAATTCTTAATTATTATTTTTCTCCTCTTTTGGCATTTACACTGTATTTTTGTTTTCTACATTCAATTCGTCACAGCATAACTTTAATTCTTGAGCTTGAAAAAAATAACTTAAGTTTGGGTTTTAAAATGTTTGTAAAAAAAGCTCTCCCTTTGACAGTACTAACTGCATCTATTTGTTTAATTGGTCTTTACTTTATAAATAAAACTTACGCTTTTGACAGTTCAATTCTTAAAATTATATTTATAGGTTTGGCGTCTTTAACCTTTCCACATATATTGCTGGAATATGTTTTAGAAAAAAATGAAAAATAAAGAAATTAAAATATTATTATCTGCACCCAGAGGTTTTTGTGCTGGAGTTGAAAGAGCTATTGAAATAGTTGAAAAATCAATTCTAAAGTATGGAGCTCCAGTCTATGTCAGGCATGAAATTGTTCATAATAAGTATGTGGTTGATGATTTAAAAAATAAAGGAGCAGTTTTTGTTGAAGAACTTGAAGAAATAGAAGATAAATCAAGACCAGTCATTTTTTCTGCTCACGGTGTTCCAAAAAAAATACCTGAAGAAGCAAAAAATTACAATATGACTTACGTTGATGCTACCTGCCCTTTGGTTTCAAAAGTTCATAGAGAGGCTGAAAATCTTCATAAAGCTGGATATCATTTAATCTTGATTGGTCACCAAAACCATCCTGAGGTTATTGGTACAATGGGTCAATTACCGAATGGATCGATTGATCTTATTCAAAATGAAGATGAAGCAAAAAAATACAAGACAAAAATTCAAGATAAAATTTCATATGTCACTCAAACAACACTGTCTGTAGATGATACAAAAGAAATTATAAAGATTTTGAAAAAAAGATTTCCAAATATAAAAGAGCCAATGAAAGAAGATATTTGTTATGCAACAACAAATAGACAATTAGCAGTAAAAAACATTGCAAAAAAATGTGATTTGTTTTTTGTTATAGGTAGTAGAAATTCATCTAATTCAGTTAGACTTGTAGAAGTTGCTAAAAAATCAGGTTGTATTAATTCTCATCTAATTCATTCTCAAAGCGAGATACCTTATGAACTTATTGAAAAATCGAATATAATAGGGATTTCTTCTGGAGCATCAGCTCCAGAAGTTTTGGTAAATAATTTTATCGATAGTTTAAAAAAGAGATTTACAGTCAATATAGATGAAATAGAAGCAATAAAAGAAAACGTTGTGTTTAAGATTCCAAAAAAATTAAATTAAAATGGCTGTTTATACAAAAATAAATAAAAAAATTCTAACATACATAAATAGTAAATTTAGATCTAAAAAATTTATCAGCTTTAAAGGAATTAAACAAGGAATCGAAAATACAAACTATTTACTAAGAACAAGGAATGAAAAATTTATTTTGACAATTTTTGAAAAAAGAGTGTCAAAAAAGGAATTACCTTTTTTTATGAAACTTATGGATCAATTAAATGATTCTAAAATAAATTGTCCCAAACCCCTTAGAAATAATAAGGGTAATTATTTGATCAAGTTAAAAAATAAAAGTGCATGTATAGTTTCTTTTCTAAAGGGAAAAGATAAAAAAAATCTTGATATAAAAAATTGTTATGATGTTGGTAAAATAATTGCTGAGATGCATTCCTCAACTAAAAAGATTAAACTTAATAGGAAAAATTCGATGGGAATAAAAAATTTAAGTCCTCTTTTAAATAGTATTAAATTTAAATCAAAAAAATTTACTAACATAGAAAAATTTTTAAAAATAAACTTTACAGATATAAAAAGTAATTGGCCAAAAAAATTACCTAGTGGAATAATTCATGGAGATTTATTCATAGATAATATTTTTTTCAAGAAAAATAAGATCTCTGGGATTATAGATTTTTATTTTGCTGCAAATGACTATTTTATGTACGAAATCGCAATATGTATAAACGCATTGTGTTTTGATAAAAAAAATGCCCGATTTGAATTGAATAAAAAAAAGGTAAAAAATTTAATAAAAGGGTATGAAAGTAAAAGAAAAATTTTACTTACAGAAAAAAAATCACTGAATATTTTATGTCGAGCTGCCGCAATGAGATATTTTCTTACAAGACTTTATGATTACACAAATACCCCAAAAACAGCTTTGATTAAAATTAAAGATCCTAAAGAATATTATCAAAAACTAATAGTGCACAATAATTTAAAAAAATATAAAGATTATTTAATTTAATGATTAAAATTTATACTGATGGTTCATGTATTGGGAATCCAGGCAAAGGTGGTTGGGCGGCAATAATATTAGATGAAGGAAAAAAAACTGAAATTAAAGGAAGTAAAAATGATACTACAAATAATCAGATGGAATTATTAGCGCCTATAAAAGCTCTTAAAGAAATTCCAAAAGGTAGCAAAGTTGAAATCTTTACAGACTCTAAATACGTAAAATCTGGAATAACAGAATGGATACATAATTGGAAAAAAAATGGATGGAAAACCGCAAATAAAAAAGATGTGAGTAATAAAGAACTTTGGGCAGAATTAGATCTACTAAATAATGAATTTGAAATAAGTTGGAATTGGGTAAAAGCTCACTCAACTGATGAATTAAATAATAAAGTTGATTTGCTAGCTAGAGATGCTGCAAACTTATAATAGATTATTTAACAAATTTTCTGCTGATGTTAAACCACATTCTTTAGTTTCTTTTTCTACATGAATATTAACAATTGTAGAGTTTTCAATAACCATCAAATAACGATTAGATCTAATTCCCATTCCTTTTGCATTTCGATCAACTTCTGCACCAATTGCTTTAGTAAATAATAAATAAGGATCACATAACATTTTAATTTTATTTCCAGTGTTATTAATCTCTCCCCATGCATTCATTACATAAGGATCATTTACAGATAAACAAAATATATTTTCTATTCCTTTTGATCTAATTTTGTCTGCATTTGCTACAAAACCTGGTAGATGAAGTTTTGAACAAGTTGATGTAAATGCCCCAGGTAATCCAAACAAAACAATTTTTCCATTACCTAAAACTTCTTTTAATTTGTTTTTTTGAGGCTCTCCATCAACAAGTTGAAAAATCTCTGTATTTGGTATTTGATCTTTTATTTTAAGTTTCATATCGAATTCATTACATATTTTTTAACTTTTTCAATATCATTTGAAAGAATTTCAAATTTTTCTTTTCTGCCATTAACATATTGAAGACTATCTGGTAAATTTTCAGTTTTTGAGATTGCATCTTCTATTGCTTTTGGAAATTTGCAAGGGTGAGCAGTTGATAATACAACACAATTATTTTGCAATCCTAATTTTCTAACAGCACCAATACCCACCGCTGTATGAGGATCAACTACCATCTGATGTTCATCATTAATAGTCTTTATTATTTCAATCGTTTCATTTTCATCAAGCATCTCAGATATAAAATTTTTCTTAATTATATCTAAATCGTTTTTATCAATTTTATAAGTATTTTTTTTTATTTCAGCCATTACATTTTTTGTAACTTCTGAGTTACAATCTTTTACATCATATAAAAGTCTTTCGAAATTACTTGCTATTTGTATATCCATACTTGGTGTATTTGTTTCCTCAACTTTCTTTTGAGTATAATCACCTTCTGATATTGCCCTATGAAGTATGTCATTTTTATTTGTAGCAACGATTAATTTATCAATTGGAAGTCCTAGTTTTTTTGCCAAATAACCAGCATAAATATCTCCAAAATTACCTGTTGGAACACTAAATGATAGAGGTTGACCATTTCCAACTTTAAAGTAAGCATAAAAATAATACACAGCTTGAGCAATAATTCTTGCCCAATTTATTGAATTAACACCAGACATATTAATTGCTTTAGAAAATTTTTCATCATTGAACATTGCTTTAACCAAATTTTGACAATCATCAAAGTTGCCCTCTACAGCAATGTTAAAAACATTGCTATCTTCATGTATTGTCATTAGTTTTCTTTGTACTGGTGAAATTCTATTATTTGGGTGTAATACAAAAACATTTAAATTATTTTTTCCTTTTAAAGCATCAATAGCAGCTGCACCTGTGTCGCCTGAAGTTGCTACTATAATGTTAATTTTTTTTTGATTTTGTCCTAAATGATATTGATAAAAATTACCTATTAATTGCATTGCGATATCTTTAAAAGCAAGTGTAGGACCATGAAACAGCTCTAAAACTTTTAAATTTCCTAGTTTAGAGATTTTTACAACATTGCTAGATCTGAAATTTGAGTATGATTTTGAAATCAAAGAGACTAAATCATTTTTAGACATGAAATCTCCTATGAATGGATAAATTATTTCAGCTGCTAAATCATTGTAACTAAGGTTTTTTAAATTATCTAATTCCTCTTTTTTAAATGGTTTTATTAATTGAGGCACAAATAGCCCTCC
The DNA here is from genome assembly GCA_902601235.1 of uncultured Pelagibacteraceae bacterium. Classification (GTDB taxonomy): domain Bacteria; phylum Pseudomonadota; class Alphaproteobacteria; order Pelagibacterales; family Pelagibacteraceae; genus Pelagibacter. Next base: position 12,273 of record CACKMG010000007.1, on the reverse strand, counting down.
ATCATCTGCTAAACCTTTGAGAAAAACATCCTTAAAAGTATAGTTTTTCTGATTATTCCTTGTACTAATGTAATTCATTTAATAATTCTTTTTTCTAAAATATAAATATAGCAAAAGAATTGAAATCGCTAATGAAAACCATGTCATTGCGTATTTTTTATGATTATTTGAAATATTGGCAGTAATTTTTTTTGGTCTTGGAAATTGATAATTTCCATCCAAATAAATTATGTATTTAGAAAATTTTTTACCAGTAAATTTTAAGATATCATCTCTGTTTAAGCTGAACCAGTAATTTTCTTTAATATCATTGTCTGGTTTAAAAATATTTTTTCTTCCCTGAGTTTTGAGAGTTCCAATTATATTATTTTGATCAAAAATATTTATTTCTGGGTTATCCTTTTTTTCAAATGGTATCCAGCCTCGATTAATCAAGTAACTTTCATTATTAATTAAAATTGGATTAATTACTTCAAATCCTGGTGTTCCAGAGTCATTCAAATTATATAGATAAATTTGCTTTTCAAAATCAATAATACCTGATGTTTTAATTCTTAGAAAATTTTTTTTATTGGATTGAGAAAGTTCTGTTGGAGGATTTTTTAGTGATTCTTCAATTTCTAAAATAAGATTATTTTTCCAATTTAAACGTACAATCTGCCATGTTCCTAAAGAAACAAAAACTAAAATAAAGAAAATAACAAAAACTGAAAATAAAAATTTATATTTCAAAGATCAACTTAACTTCCCCAAATATATATGGCAGCAAATAAAAAAAGCCATACTACATCTACAAAATGCCAATACCAAGCTGCAGCCTCGAAACCAAAATGATGGTCCTTGTTGAAGTGACCTAATTTTCCACGCCACAAACATACTGCTAAAAAAATTGTTCCTACAATAACATGGAAACCATGAAAACCTGTTGCCATATAAAATACTGATCCATAAATATGATCTGAGAAAGCAAATGTTGCATGATGATATTCATAAGCTTGCAAAGCTGTAAAACAAACTCCTAAAATTACTGTTAAGATTAATCCGTTTATAAAACTTTTCCTATCATCTTCTAAAAGGGCATGATGAGACCAAGTAACGGTTGTTCCTGACAATAATAATATTAATGTATTGATCAATGGAATATCCCAAGGATCAAAAGTTTCGATATCCTTTGGCGGCCATACATTTCCAACAAATTCATTAGGAAAAAGACTTATATCAAAATAAGCCCAAAACCATGCAACAAAAAACATAACCTCTGAAGCAATAAATAATGTCATTCCATAACGATGGTGTATCTGAACAACTGGAGTATGATGTCCTTGATGCTCAGCTTCAATGACAACATCTCTAAACCACATGTAAGCTCCATAAATTAATAGAGCTAACCCTAAATACATACCCCAAGATACATCTGCATGCATATAATAAACTGCACCCAACGCTAAAACCAAGCATGAGAAAGAAGTATAGATTGGCCAGGGACTTGGATCTACAAGGTGATAATCGTGTTTTTTTTCAGCTGACATTTTTTTGGATTATGATTGTTTATAGTAATCTGTCGAGAAAAAAGTATACGACATAGTTACATCTTCTAAATTTTTCACAGCAGGATCATTGACCATTTCGGGGTCTAAATAAAAAGTCATAACATAAGTTGCTTTTTCACCAGCTTTTAATTCCTGTTTTTCAAAACAAAAACAACCTAATTTACTATAATATTTCCCAAAGCCAGTTGGTGAAACATTAAAACTTGCTACTCCAGCTGTTGGTTCGTCACTATAATTAATTACTTCAAATTCTATTTTATTAACTTGACCAACTTTTACATCAATAACATTTGATTTAGCTTTAAAATCCCATGGTAAATTATTTACGTTAGTATCAAATCTCACACTGACCACTTTATCTAATACTATTTTTGGTGCATTGTTCGATACTTGAGTAGTTCCACCAAAACCAGTAACCCGGCAAAAAAGGTCATATAATGGCACTGCTGCATAAGATAAGCCTAGCATTAAAACAAAAATACCAGCCAAGACTATTGGGGTTAATTTTTTTCTTTCAATCATATAGCTCTATCAAATACTCCTGTATTATATAAAGTAAAAAAGAAAAGAAAAATCATAAAAGCAATAATTGCAAGTGCCGTAATTTTATTTTTTTTTTTTGTTTTTTTATCTGGGGTTATCATAATATTTTATCTATCAGAAAAAGAACAAAAATTAAAAATAAATAAAGTATTGAATATCCAAATATTGATTTTGCCTTTTTAGGATTAAACTTATTTTTCTTATAATTGTATAACTCGTAGCATAAAAAATTATAATAGAATGTTAATAATAATGATGGGACTAAAAAAGTTAATCCAACAAAACTTATTAAATATGGAAAAATTATAACTGGAAGCATTAATAGTGAGTAAACAAATATATTTATTTTTGTGCTTTGAACTCCATTTGTTAAAGGAAGCATCGGGATATTAGCTTTTTTATAATCATCCGATTTATACAAACTTAAAGCCCAAAAGTGTGAAGGAGTCCAAAAAAATATTATTAAAAAGAAGGCCAATGGTTCGATCGAAATTGAGCCGGTAGCAATTGTCCATCCAATCACAGGAGGAAATGCTCCAGCAGCCCCACCAATGACAATATTTTGTGGTGTACGTCTCTTCAGCCAGATTGTATAAACAAAAACATAAAACAAAATTGTTAAAAGTAATATTGCTGCTGAAATTCTATTAGTAAAATAATCTAATGCTAATACTGAAACAATCGATAAAGTGACTCCAAATATAAAAGCTTGATTTCTGTTAACCTTTCCTGTTGGTATAGGTCTTAAACAAGTTCTAGTCATCAAAGCATCAAGATCCGACTCATACCACATATTTAATGCTCCTGCTGCACCGGCTCCTAAAGAAACTAATAAAATACCAATAACTGCATCTTTTGTTGAAACGAGATTTGGTGCAGTTAACAAACCAACTGCACATGTAAAAATCACCAAAGACATAACTCTTGGCTTCATCAATTTAAATAACTCTGAGAAATTAAATAAATCTTCTTGTGATAAATTTCTTTTTTTTAACTTTGAATTATCCATCAAACTTTTTAGCTTTTGTTTTAGCTGTGTGATTTTTCTGTTTCTTGATCATCAACAAACTTTGGCAATTCCTCAAACGTATGGAAATTTGGAGGAGACGGTACAGTCCATTCTAAAGTTGTAGCTCCTGCTCCCCAAGGATTTTGCGCAGCTGCTTTCTTTTTTGCAAAAGCGTAAATAAGATTTGCAAAAAATACAACTAATCCAGCAACAGCAACGTAAGAACCTATTGAAGAAATATAATTCCAACCCGCAAACGCATCTGGGTAATCTGCATATCTTCTTGGCATTCCAGCTAAACCTAAGAAATGTTGAGGAAAGAAAATTAAGTTAACACCTATAAATGTTAGCCAAAAATGTAATTGGCCCATCCATTCAGAATATTCGTAACCTGACATTTTTGAAAACCAATAATAGAAGCCAGCAAAAATCGCAAATACAGCTCCTAACGATAATACATAATGGAAATGAGCAACAACATAATAAGTATCATGCATCGCAGTATCTACTCCTGCATTCGCTAAAACTACACCTGTCACACCACCCACAGTAAACATAAATATAAAACCAAGTGCCCACATCATAGGTGTTTTAAATGAAATTGATCCACCCCACATAGTTGCTATCCATGAAAAAATTTTTATACCTGTTGGTACAGCAATAATCATTGTTGCAGCCAAAAAATATGCTTTTGTATCTGTGCTTAATCCTACTGTATACATATGGTGAGCCCATACAACAAAACCTACTATTCCTATTGCAACCATGGCATATGCCATACCCAAATAACCAAAAACTGGTTTTCTTGAAAATGTAGATACAATGTGACTAATCATTCCAAATCCTGGTAAAATCAATATATAAACTTCTGGGTGACCAAAGAACCAAAATAAATGTTGAAACAGAACTGGATCTCCTCCGGTCTGTGCCTCAAAAAAGGCGGTTCCAAAATTTCTGTCAGTTAGTAACATTGTAATCGCACCAGCTAAAACCGGTAACGATAATAATAATAAGAAAGCTGTTACTAAGATTGACCAAGCAAATAATGGCATCTTATGTAATGTCATACCTGGAGTTCTCATGTTTAAAATTGTTGTTATGAAGTTTACAGCTCCTAAAATTGATGAAGCACCTGCTAAGTGTAAACTTAAAATTGCTAAATCCATTGCAGGTCCTGGTTGACCTGCTTTAGATGATAGAGGTGGATAAATAGTCCAACCACCACCTACCCCTGTTTGTCCTGGAGGACCGTCAACAAAAATTGATAAAAGTAATAAAGTTAATGAAACTGGTAATAACCAGAAAGAAATATTATTCATTCTAGGAAATGCCATATCAGGTGCACCAATCATAATTGGTACGAACCAATTACCAAAACCGCCAATCATAGCTGGCATAACCATAAAGAAAATCATGATCAAACCATGACCAGTAACTAATACGTTATATAAATGATAGTTACCACCTAAGATACCATCACCTGGATGCATCAATTCCATTCTCATTAAAACTGAAAATGCTGTACCTATAACCCCTGCTACGATTGCAAAAATTAGATACATTGTACCTATATCTTTGTGATTAGTAGAGTAAGCCCAACGTTTCCAGCCTGTCGGTGTATGATGATCTTCTTTTGATACTGTTTGTGTATACATATTTATTTACTCGCTAATTTAAGTTTATCATTTTCAATTTCTTCTTTTGCAAATTTTACTCGTGCCTCAGAAAGCCATTTTTGATACTCTTCCTCACTTACAACTTTAACCGCAATTGGCATAAAAGCATGTTTTATACCACAAAGTTCTGAGCATTGACCATAGTAAGTGCCAACTTTTTCAGCTTTAAACCAAGTCTCATTAATTCTCCCTGGTACTGCGTCTCTTTTTACTCCAAATGAGGGTAAAGCCCAAGCATGCAAAACATCGTTTGCGGTAATCAAGACTTTTACTACTTTGTCGACTGGTACTACAACCTCATTATCCACTGCTAATAATCTTGGTTGGTTTGCTTTTAAATCTTTTTCTTCTATCATATAAGAATCAAAAATTATCTTTTCGTCAGGATACTCATAACCCCAGTACCATTGATAACCGATAGCTTTAATTGTCAAATCTGCTTTCGGTATAGCATCCTGTTTATATAAAATTTTGAACGATGGAACTGCCATTATAATTAAAATTAAACATGGAATTAAAGTCCATAAAACTTCGACTGTTACATTGTGTGTCCTTTTTGAAGGATTGGGATTAGCAGAGGCTCTAAATCTCACACACGCATAAAGCATTAAAAATAAAACAAATACACTTATCGCAATTATTATTGGCAATAAAAGTTTGTCATGAAAGGCAACTATATCTCTCATAGACTCTGATGCAGCTTTTTGAAATCCTAATTGCCAATCAACCGGCTGATTAGCAAAAGCACTTTGCGATAGAAAAGTTCCTGAAAATATGTAAAAAAGTTTTTTCATTTTTTAATAGCTATATAAAGCTCTTTTATAAAAATTACACTTTAGTTTTCGCGACAATTTATCAATTAATCACATAATTTATGATCGAAATAGCGGATATCACTGCTGTTTCAGATCTTAAAATATTCTCATTAATTTTAAGAGGCTGAACACCTTTAAAAGAGAGAATCTGCTCTCTTTCAGCCTCTGAAAAATCACCTTCTGGACCTATTATAATACAAATAGGTTTGTCTGTTAACTTTGATTTATCAATTTTTTTATTGTCTGAATTTAAATCAGTAAAAATTAAATCCATTGAATTTAATTTTAGAAAATTTTTTAAATTTTGAGCTTTCTCTATTTTGGGAACATTTAGACGATTTGATTGCTCACTTGCTTCAATAGCTATTTTTTCTAAACGCTCGTTATTAATTTTTCTCACAACTGTTCTATCAAAAATAATGGGTAAGAATTTTGTTACTCCTAGTTCTGTTGCTTTTTGAATCATAAAATTTTGATAGTTTGTTTTAATTGGAGAAAATGCTAGCCATAATTCTTTTGAACTTTCTTTCTTTCTTAATTGTTTAACAGTTTTAAATTCAACAATACCTTTCGTTACTCCTAGAACTTTTGTTTCCCATTCGCCATTACCATTAAATAGAGAAAAAAATTCATTTTCCTTTAGTCTCATCACTTTAGTCAGATAATATGATTGAGACTTATCCAGTTTATCTATCATATCCAATGATAATGTGTCTGAAAAAAATAATCTAATATTACTCATTTATGTTAAGTTAATTTATGAAAAATATTAAAGCAATAATTTTTGATGCTTATGGCACATTGTTTGATGTTAATTCTGCTGCTGAGAAATGCAAAGATAAAATCGGAGACAAATGGGAGTCTTTTGCAAATTTTTGGAGAACCACTCAACTAGAATATACTTGGCTTCGAAGTCTGATGGAAAGACATAAAGATTTTTGGCAAATTACTGAAGATAGTTTAGATAAATCAATGAAAGCTTTTAATATAGATCTTTCAATGAAAAATGAATTGCTTAACTTATATAAAATCTTATCACCCTACAAAGAGGTTCCAGAAACTTTAAAAGCCTTAAAAGAAAAAAAATTTAAATTATCAATTCTTTCAAATGGAACTCCTTCATTGCTAAATGAATTAGTCAAAAGTAATAATTTAGAAAATTTATTTGATGATATTTTTTCTATTGAAGAAGTAGGAGTTTATAAACCACATTCAAAAGTTTATGACATACCTATAAAAAAATATAAAATTGAAAAAAATGAAGTTGCTTTCTTAAGTGCAAATACTTGGGACGTATCTGGTGGTGGAAATTATGGTTATCAATCTATCTGGGTAAATAGAAATAATAATATTTTTGATAATTTAGATTTTAAGGCAAATATTGAAATAGAAGATTTATCTGGATTATTAAATAAATTTTAATATATAAATAGTTATGACAAAAATTTTTGATTTAATTGCAAGAATTTCAATTTCAATTTTATTTCTTTTAAATGGTATCTTTAAGATTAATAATTATGAGGGAACTGTTGGTTGGATGGAAAGCTTTGGTCTGCCAGGTATTCTAATTTTTCCAGCCATAATTCTTGAAATTGTTGGACCAATCTTAATTATTATTGGTTATCAAACTAGAATAGCTGCAGCAGCTTTGAGTTTATTTTGCATTGCAACTGCCGTAATATTTCATAATGATTTTAGTGATCAAATGCAACTTACTGCTTTCTTAAAAAACATTGCCTTAGCTGGTGGTTTTTTATTTTTAGTAGTTAATGGAGCAAAAGGCTATTGCCTAGATAAAAAGTAATATTGAATTAAGCATTAAAATTATTATTTAAGTTCTATGAAAAATATTGAAGTGAAACAAATTATAGATCCTATCCCCGCTTCAGATGGTGCAGGAGTAAAGTTAAAAAGAAGCATTGGTGTTGAGCCTAATTATTTTGATCCATTTTTAATGTTAGATGAATTTGGCTCTGAAAATAGTGAAGATTATATTGCAGGCTTTCCTCCCCATCCTCATAGGGGTATTGAAACAGTTACTTACATGCTTGCGGGAGATTTTGAACATAAAGATAGTACTGGTGGTGAAGGGAGGATGACTGCAGGCGATGTTCAGTGGATGAAAACTGGAAGCGGTATTATCCATTCAGAAATGCCAGCGATGAAAGAAGGCAAACTTCATGGATTTCAATTATGGATAAACATGCCAGCAAAATTAAAAATGAGTAAACCAGAATATATTTATATTGATGCAGACAAAATGAGTATGCACAAGGACTCAGAAAAACAAGTAAAGGTTATAGCTGGTAAATTTGAAAAAGCCGAGGGTCCTATTAAAGGTCACAATGTTGAGCCAACTTATTTTGATGTAGAATTGAAAAAAGAAAAGGAATTTAGTTACAGTCTGCCATCTGCTCATAATACATTTATTTATTTAATTGATGGTGAAATAAAAATTGGTCAAAAAAAACATGATTTAGTTAAAGGCAGTACTTTAATTTTGCTATCAAAAGGTGAAAATTTAAAAGTTAAAGCACAAACTAATGCAAAGTTCTTAGTTATTTCTGGTAAACCTATTAATGAAAGAATAGCTAGAGGTGGGCCTTTTGTGATGAATACAAAAGCTGAGATCTTGCAAGCTGTTCAAGATTATCATAATGGTACTTTTGTAAAATAGTTATGAAATCAATACTAATTGAAAAATTTGGTGGACCTGAGGTTCTCGTTTATAAGGATGTGGAAATCGGAAAACCTGGGCCAAAAGAGGTTTTAATTAAAAATTTGTCAATCGGTTTAAATTTTATAGACGTTTATCATCGAACAGGTCTTTACCCTATTCCACTACCCAGTGGTATTGGTCTTGAAGCCTGTGGTGTTATCGAAAAAGTTGGATCTGAAGTTAATTTATTTAAAGTTGGTGATAGAATTACTCATGCTTCGATGCCTATTGGAGCATATTCAGAAAAACAAATAATGCCTGAAGAAAAATTGGTATCTGTCCCTGATGGTGTTTCTGATGAAGTAGCGTCTTGTATTACTTTAAAAGGAATTACTGCAGAATATTTACTACATAGGGCATATCCATTAAAAAAAGGTGACAAAGTTTTATATCATGCTGCTGCAGGTGGACTTGGCCAAATTTTATGCCAATGGGCAAATGCCTTAGGTGCACAAGTGATTGGAACTGTGGGTTCAAAAGATAAAGAAGAGATAGCGAAAAAAAATGGTTGTCATCATGTAATTAATTATAGTGAAAAAAATTTTGTAGAAGAAGTTGAAAAAATTGTAGGTAAAAATAGTATTGACGTAGTCTATGATGGTGTTGGTATTAAAACATTCAAAGGGTCAATTGAAACATTAAAGATTAGAGGAATGATGGTGGCATTCGGAAATGCTTCAGGGTATGTCGATACGATTGATGTAAAAAAAGATATAAATGCCAAAGGATTATTTTTTACAAGACCATCTATTGCACATTACACTGTTACGAGGGAAGAATTAGTTGAATCAGCAAAAAAAGTTTTTGATGCTATTTTATCTGCTAAGTTCAAAGTTGATATCTCAAGAAAATACTCTCTTAAAGACGCAGCTCAAGCACACAAAGATTTAGAGACGAGAGTACTTACTGGCCCTGCGGTAATAATTCCTTAATCAACTTTTACATCCATATCTGACATATGTAGTCTTAGAGCATTTGTTGAAACATGAATTTCTCTTATAAAAAAAATTATTGAAATCATCATTGATAAACAACAAGATCCAAAAATCAATCTTGCTATAAAAACCTCATTCAAGTAAAGAGCTAAAACTGTTAGCATATTAAATAAAAAACCAAATGCTCCAAACATAATTGACCATCTAAGCAAAGTAATTCTTCCACTTAAATTTATAAATTGCTTTTTCCATTCAGGTGGAACATGTTTTTCATAAACATGCTCATCATGAAGCTCTCTAATTAAAGCACTTAAAGAATGAAATCTGTTACTATAAACTCCCATTATTAGAGGAATTGCAGGAAACATTAGTGCTGTTACTGTATAGTCGATATTCATGCGAATCAGTTTGATTATCAATGTTGCCTTTGTTATTTACAAGTAAATTTTTATGAACCAAATAAATTTATTCATTGAACTTACAAGATTTAAAAAACCAATAGGATATATGTTGCTTTTTTGGCCGTGTGCTTGGGGATTAACTTTAGGGTTTAATTTTTTAGTGGAGAAAGCGACTTATATTTTGTACTTAATTTTATTTCTTTTAGGTGCAATCCTAATGAGATCTGCTGGCTGTATTGTAAATGACATAATAGACAGAAATTTTGATAAAAAGGTTTTAAGAACAAAAAGTAGACCAATTGCATCAGGTAAAGTTTCTGTAAAGCTAGGAATAATTTATTCTTTAATTCTATGTCTTCTAGCTTTTTTTGTATTAATTAATTTTAATTATTTAACTATTTTTTTAGCATTAGGATCAATGCCATTAGCATTTACTTACCCTTTAATGAAACGCTTTACTTATTGGCCACAGCTTTTTTTGGGAATTACATTTAATTATGGCCTAATTCTTGGCTGGACATCAATAAATAATGAAATAAATCTTGTCCCAATAATCTTTTATATTGGAGCCATATTTTGGACACTTGGATATGACACGATATATGGATTTCAAGATATTAAAGATGATGAAATTATAGGACTTAAATCAACCTCAATAAAATTTAAAAAAAACCCACATATATTTTTATGCACATCCTACACTATCTTTTTTACAAGCTTATTAATTGTTGGTTATTTGATGGAATTAAATAAAATATTTTTTCTATCGATGGTGATAGTTTTTTTTCAAATTTTCTTAGTTCAAATTAAAAAGTTGAATTTTAATGATCCTCTAAATTGTTATAAAATTTTTAAATCTAATAACAGTTTAGGGTTTATAATCACTTTAAGTCTAATCTTAGGAAAAATTTAAATTATGGAAAGTAAAGAAATTTTTATACGGCTTTATAAGCAATATACAAGAAAATATTTAAATAAAATTTTAATATCTGCTGTTCTATCTTTAATATTAGCTGCCAGTACATCGTCTGTAGCATATCTATTAGATCCAGCAATTAAAGAACTTTTTATAAATAAATCTGAAACATTAATTTTTATTATTCCCTTATTAATCATAATTGCTTTCTTTGTTAAAGGTATTTCACTTTATTCTGCAAAATTTATCATGATTGGTGTAGCTGAAGATGTAAAGAGAGATCTTCAAAATGATATGTTCGCATCACTAATTAAAGCAGATACTCAAAGAATTGACGAAAAGCACACAGGTCAGTTTATTGGTAACTTACTTAATGACGTAAACTTAATAGTTAATTTAATAAGTACTGCTTTACTGAATTTATTTAAAGATAGTCTTACATTAATAGGTTTGTTGTCTGTAATGTTTTATCAAAATTGGAAGCTATCCATAATTGCAATAATTATGATACCATTTGCAAGTGTCGTAGCTAGAACACTTGGAAAAAGAATTGGGAAAGTTTCAATTGAACAAATGCATAAACTTGGAACTTTATCTTCATATCTAATTGAAATTTTCAAAAATCATAAAATAATTAAAATTTTTCAAAAAGAAGAATATGAAAAAAATAGATCTCGAGAGTTTATTGAGACCTTAAAAGAAACACAAAGAAAAATTGCTATTGTTTTTGTTAGAGCATCCCCAATAATGGAATCGCTTACTGGCATTATGATAGCAATAATCATATTTGTATCTGCAAAATTAATAATGAAAAATGAACTTGAGGTCAGTAATTTTTTCTCATTTTTAGCTGCAATGATGTTAGCCTATCAACCAGTAAGATCTTTAGCGACTTTAAATATATCAATACAGCAAGGTTTGGCAGGTGCTAGAAATGTTTTACCAATCATAGATGATTTACCACAGGTAAAGGATGAAAGTAATGCAAAAAATTTAAATGTAACTAACGGTACTATTAAATTTGAAAATGTCGATTTTAAATATAAAAATAATGAAAATCAAATTCTTAATAAAATAAATCTTAATTTACCTGGAGAAAAAATGACTGCACTAGTTGGTCAAAGTGGTGCAGGAAAATCTACTATTTTAAATCTAATTCCTAGATTTTATAATATTAGTGAAGGTGACATTAAGATAGATAATCAATCAATTTATGGTTCTACTTTATCCTCACTAAGAAAAAATATTTCTTTAGTCAGCCAAGAAACAACTTTATTTGATGACAGTATTAGAAATAATATAGCCTATGCTAATTTAGATGCTTCTGATAATGAAATAAAAGAAGCTGCAAAATTTTCATTTGCCGACGAATTTATTGAAAAGCTTCCAAAAAAATATGACACACTAATTGGTGAAAATGGAATAAGATTATCTGGTGGAGAAAAACAAAGATTATCTATAGCAAGAGCAATACTTAAAAAAAGTCCAATTATATTATTGGACGAAGCAACATCTTCTTTAGATGCTGAAACAGAGAGTAAGATTCAAAAAGCAATAACTTATCTAACAAAAGGCAGAACAACTATAGTTATAGCTCACAGACTCTCTACGATTTTAAATTCTGATAAAATATACGTAATTAATAACGGTCAAGTAATTGGTGAAGGTAACCACCAAGAACTACTAACTACTTCAGTGGAATATAAAAA
>CACKMG010000006.1 GCA_902601235.1 uncultured Pelagibacteraceae bacterium | reverse complement strand
TAAATTTAAACAAATCAAATCAGTGGGTTTTAGACAAATTTTATGCCCATAAGATTGATATTCCAGATGAAAGTAGTGTGTTGGAAAATGCAGAAAAAGTTACAACGGAATTAAGTTTAGCTTTACAAAAATCAAAAATAGATGTGGGTAACGTTGCAATTTCAATTCCTGTTACAAGTGCAATTATTAGAGTAGTTACTTCTCCTTTGATGAAAGACGAGGAATTACAAAAAGCAATTGAAACAAATTCATTATGGGAAAACTTAGTACAGCTTACTGATAACTTAGATGATTATTCAATTTTTCATCAAGTAATCAATAGGAATGAAAAAGATAACACAATGGATATCTTATTTGTAGCTTCTAAATTAGCAGATATAAACAGTTATGTTTCAATTGTAAAAAATAGTGGTTTAAATCCTGTTATTATTGACGTCAAGTGTTTTGCACTAAAATCCGCAGTTGATCAGATTAACCAAATTACTAACAAAAAAGATGATGCAAACTTAACTGCAGTTTTAGAATTTGGTTTAGATGAAAATTACTTAATGATTTTGTATGATAATAACCCAATAATTACCGACATTTTTTTAAGGGGTCAAGATAGAAAAATTTTATTGGAATCGAATGATGCTGAAGAAAAAGAAGCGTTAGTTAAAAGATATATAACTCAAGTTAAACAAGCTGTTCAAGATTTTGAGACAAAATATGAAAAAAGAATAAGAAATTTAAAAGTAGTTTCAGACTTAGAAAATGTTGAAGATTATTTATCTATTTTTAGAAGAGCATTATTAAATGTTGGATTTAATTTATTTGATCCAATCGAAGGTTTAAAAGTTCCTCAACAATTTGATCAACAAATTAATTTAAATAACAGATCTTTTCTTGCAACTGCAATAGGTTTGGCCTTTAGAAAACTTGATGTATTTGGATATTATAAATTTGTTACGGCAGCAAAAAATATAAATTTACTTCCAAATAGAAAAAGCATGTTCCAACAGAAAAAAATGAAAGCAATTTCAAGCTTTGCATTTAAAGGTTTAGCAACTGGTATAGCAGCTTTATATTTAATTCTATTTGGTTTGTCCTTTTGGAATATTCATTCATATAATAAAAAACTTAAAGATTACTCTATTGTTATGAAAACTCATGAACAAAAAAAATTAGAGTTACAAAAGACGATGAAAGAGTTTAAGTTGATGAAAACAACTTTACAATTGAGTAGTACGTTAAAATCAAATAAAGAGTTGACATATAGAATATTGGCACAAATAGCATCAAGTGTACCAACCAAATTAAGATTTGATCAAGTGGACTATAATGGTGGCAACTTGATTACAATTCAAGGTGTTGCAGCAAGCGATCAAGATATTTTAAAATTTATCGAAAATTTAAGTAAACAAAAATTGGTTGAGCAAGCATCACTATCATCAATGAGACTTCCGCAGACAAGTAGAAGTGGAATAACTATGAAAGGATTTAGAGTTTTTGTAAAAATTAGGAAAGTATAATTATGAATTTTAAGATTGATTTAAAAAATATAGATTTAAAGAATATATCTCTCCAAGATATTCAAGAAAAAATTAAACGAGTTGAGAAAAAAACTTGGATTAAAATTGGAATATCTGTTGGTGCAGTAGTTTTTTTCTTAATTATATTCTATGGAGTTTTAAATCCGATTGTTAATAAAAAAGAAGCTCAACTCCAAAAAATGATTTCAACAAAAGAGGAAACACAAAAATTTATAGGTGATATCAAAGCTGCTAAAAACAAAATAAAAAAAATGAGACCTGAATACGAAAAATACTCAACTTTATTTCATACAAGAAAAGAGGTTGAAGGATTATATCAAACTTTAAGTGAATTTGCGGCTATGAATAATTTAGTAATTTCCAAAATAGAAAAATTAAAGATAAAAGAAGTAAGCAAATCTCAAGCCATTGCTAAAGCAACAGGTAAAAAAGAAAAGAAGAAAAAGAAAAACCAAAAAAGATCAGCTGAAAATGTTGCTTATTACCAAATTCCTGTAAGTTTTGAGATTTCAGGAAATTTCCTGGGCTATATTAAGTTTAAAAGGCAGATATCTTTATCCCAGAAAATGTTAAATTTTGACAAAGAGTCCATCAAAGTGGTAAAAGCAAAGGATACAACTGGAGCGATAAAAGTAAGTGGAGTTTTAACAATAGTAGGTTTGGCAGATGAATTTTTTTAAAAATTTAATTTTTATTATCTGTTTTTTATTTGTAACAGTATCTGCAAATGCTGACAGTCATGACAATCAACAAAATATTATTGAAAAAGCAAAAGAAATAAATCAAAAAGTTAAAGAACAACAAGTAAAACAAAATTCTAATATAAGCTCTGAAATTGGTCAGGAGGAACCTTTACCTTTAAATGATCCATTTGTTGGTGATGGATCTTTAGGTGGTGGTACTGGAGTGAAACTAGTCGCTGAGACTGAGGAAGATAAAAAAGACTTAAGTGTATTCAATTTTAAATTAGTTGGAATAGTTAATGGTGAAGATGAAAGTTATGCATCTATAATTGATGAGGATGGGGAGATCATCACATTATCTGCATTTGAGGAAATCTCTCCAGGAGTAGTTTTGATAAACATAAGTACTAAAGAAATTGTTTTTGATAAAAATGGAGACTCTTTAATAGCTATTAATTTTAAAAATCAAGTAATCGAGAGAAATAATTAATGATTAAAAATTATTCAAAAAAATTAATTGGTTTTATTCTTTTGTCAGTTCTGGTTTCGGGTTGTGCTACAACGGGCAAAAAGGGATCTAAAGGATTTAAACATGATACCCCATTAATCAAAACTGATGTAAAAACAATGGGTAAAAAAGAATTAGACAAAATGGCTGAGATGGGCCCAGTACCTGTAGAGGCAGATGTTGTTAAACTGAAAAAAAGAAAAAAAATATCCTCAGTTAAAGAAAAAAATTATTTATTAATTCCTGAGGAATATATCAGTCTTAAACAAAATATTACCTTTAAGTTTCAAAATATGGACTTTGCTGAAGCCATGACCATGATGGCTAAAATTGGTGGTGTAAATATTTTAGTTGGAGACGATGTTGCTGGAGCAATTTCTGCAGAATTAACTAATGTTCCTTGGGATAAAGCATTCAACGCACTCTTAGATATGAAAAATTATGCAGCTGACATAGATGTAGCAAG
This sequence comes from uncultured Pelagibacteraceae bacterium, assembly GCA_902601235.1. Lineage (GTDB taxonomy): Bacteria > Pseudomonadota > Alphaproteobacteria > Pelagibacterales > Pelagibacteraceae > Pelagibacter. Next base: position 41,532 of record CACKMG010000006.1, on the reverse strand, counting down.
TAATATTATTAGAGTAGCAACACCTGCAACACTTACATCTCAAGAAAGCTATAAATCTGCAAGAGCGCAAGCAGTTAAGAAAAAAGTAGAACTAGAAGACTCGGTAGAACCGATTATTTCTGAAATATTTAGACTTTACTATATTTCGCCTGCTGAAGCTAAAGCAACAGTAACAGAATTGTTTACCTCAACTTCTGGAACTGGTTCATTTATACCAATTCAAGTCACAGAAGAAAAAACAACTAGATCTATAATTGTAAGAGGAAAAGAAAAAGATTTAGATGTTGTTGATAAAGTAATTAGAGAAATAGATGTTAGAACCAAACAAGTTTTAATGGAAGTTTTTATAGTTGAAGCTACTTCTACATTCGAACAAGAGTTAGGAAATAAATTAGGAGCAGCATATTCGAGAAGGGGAGTTAGAGCTGGTGGTACTCAAGGTGGTAGTTCAGTTGGAGCCCCATCGGGTGGAGACTCAAGAATATCTGAAGATACAGCAAACTTTGGTGCTGGAAAAGATACCTTATTAAATTTCCCTGCAGCAGCTGCCACTAGTGGAATTGGAGTATTGAGAAAGACTGGCTCAGCAGTATTAAAAGTAGAGCTCGAGGCATTGGAGTCACGGGGTTTATCAAAAATTATTTCAAATCCAAAGATATTTTCATTAGATAATCAAACTGCATCAATCAAACAAGGTGAACAAATACCTGTATCTGGAGGAGACGGTGCAGATACTTTTACAGATGCAGCATTAGTGATGACAGTTACACCAAGCATTATAGGTGATGGAAATGTGCTTTTGGACGTACGAGTAAACAATGACTCTCCTAATAGACAAAATGCAGGAAGTATCGGGATAAATACAATGGAGATTAATACCAAATTATTAGTCGCTGATGGTGATATTGTTGTTATTGGTGGTATTAAGAAGAATACTAGGTCAGATAATAAAGAGGGAGTTCCAGGCGTCTCAAATGTGCCAATTATAGGAAAAATGTTTCAAGGTAAGAGTAAATCGGATACACTAAATGAACTTTTGGTATTTATTGCACCAAGAATTTTGTAAATTTTATGTTGAAGATAAGTAGAGAGAGCGAAATAAATTTAATCAATGTTTTAATTGATAACGATATTATATCTGGAAAAGATTTAATAAATATTAAAAAAAATAGTACTGAAGGAAATAAATCTCAAATTGAAGCTGTGTTTGATCTTAATCTTACTGATGAAAAAAGTATTCTTGATATTTTGGTTAAAGAACAAAGCTTGGACATTGTTGATTTAAAGAAAGAGCAGGTAACAGAAGAAATAAAAACTGTTCTTCCATCAAATTATATTAAAGTTAATTTTGTAGCTCCATTTAAAATAGATGGAAAAACTTTGCACATCGCTATTCCAGATAGCTCAAAATTAAATTTGATGAGAAATTTAAAAGCTATCACTAAAAAAAATATTGAATTACATGCTGCTCCACTCACACAAATTTCTGAGTTTATAGAAAAAATATCAAGTGAAAGTGGTGAAGTAACTGCTGCAACTATTAGACAAGAAAATAAAGAAAAACAAAAAACTTTTGACTCTGAATTAGGTGAAGCAGGAGAAGTTTTAGAAAAAGCTCCAGAGGAAGATATAGAAGCTATAGAAAATGAGTCTGAGGTTATTAAATTTAGTACAGCTGTTGTTGCTGATGCAATTAAAAATGGAGTAAGTGATATTCATATTGAACCCTACAGATTTTCATCAAGAGTAAGATATAGATTAGATGGAATGTTAAAAGAGCAAGAACAATATAAAAAATTTTTACATGACAACTATGGAGCAGTTGTAACACGATTTAAGATCATGGGTAAACTCGATATTGCTGAAAGAAGACTTCCACAAGATGGTGCGATAAATTTTAAAATCGAAGGCAAAGTAGTTGATCTTCGACTTTCAATTTTGCCAACAGCAAATAATGAAAGAATAGTAATGCGGGTTTTGAATAAAGATGCTGGAGATATTACATTAGAACAATTGAATTTTGATGATCAAGATCTAAAAAATTTAAGAAAATGTATTCATGGTACACAAGGTTTAATACTTGTAACTGGTCCTACGGGATCTGGAAAATCAACAACTCTTTATAGTATTTTAAAAGAAGTAAGCAAACCTCATCTAAATATTTTGACTGCTGAAGATCCAGTTGAATATGAATTAGATGGAGTAGGTCAAGTTCAAATTAAAGATGATATAGGTTTAACTTTTGCCTCAGCTCTTAGGTCCTTTTTAAGACAAGACCCAGAAATTATTCTTGTTGGGGAGATGAGAGATAAAGAGACAGTTGATATCGGATTGAAAGCTGCATTAACTGGGCACTTAGTATTTAGTACCTTACACACAAATGATGCACCGAGTACTATAACAAGATTACAAAATATGGGTACACCTGATTATTTAATTAGTGCTGCATGTCAACTTGTTGTGGCTCAAAGACTTGCAAGAAAAAACTGTAAAGATTGTAAAGTTCCTGATGATGACGTTACTCCAAAAGTTTTACAAGACTTAGGTTTCACGGCAGAATTAGCTTCTAGAGTTAAAGCGATAAAAGGAAAAGGTTGTGCAAAATGTAGTGATACTGGCTATAAAGGAAGACAAGGTATTTATGAAATACTTTCTGTATCTAAGCCATTAAAAGAAGCAATATTAAGAAAGGCTACAACACCTGAACTAAGAGAGATAGCTGTTAAGGAAGGCTTTCAAACAATGCAAGATATGGGCAGAAGATTGATTGCCTCAGGTGAACTTAATTTTAGAGAATACGAAAGAGTTCTCTCTAACGAATAAAATATTTTTATATGGAAGCGTTTACATACAAAGGGATTTCAGACGGAAAATATGTTGATGGTGAGATAGAGGCTCTAAACGTTGACGAAGCATCTCATAAACTTAAAGAACAAAAAATAATCATCACAAATATAGTACGTACTTCTAAGAAAAAAAAAACTGAGGAAAAAGGGAAAAAAAAGGCCAAAGGCTCAGGTCTTTTTGGCAAAAAAAAAGCTAAAGTTGAAGATGTTTTGATATTTTCTAAGCAGTTTGCAACCATGGTAAAAGCTGGTTTGCCAATTCTTCAGGTATTAGGGATGTTAAGGGATCAATTAGAGAGTCCTGCAATGCAAGAAGTGGTAGAGGATATAAGAAAAAGCTTAGAGGGAGGTGTTACTTTATCAAAATGCTTTGAAAAATATCCAGAGTTATTTGATAACGTTTATGTAAATTTAATTAAGGCTGGTGAAGCTAGCGGTAAATTAGATGTATTTTTGCTAAAAATTGTAGAAGCCCTTGAAAAAAAAGAGGCCATTAAAAAGAAAATTAAATCAGCTTTAATGTATCCAGGCATAATGTTCACAGTTGCAATAGTTGTTAGTGCTTTTATGTTAGTTAAAGTTGTTCCAGTATTTGCTAAAATGTATGAGGGAATGGGAATACAACTTCCTGCTGCTACTGCAACAATTATGGCAATGAGTGATTTTTTGCGTGGAACAGGAGGAACAGTGTTAGTGTTATCCTCGATAATTTTTTTTTGTTGTATTCAAATACCTTACATCGAAAAACGAAAAGATTAAGTATGCATGGCACAAACAAGTTTTAAAATTACCAATTTTTGGTGATATGATTTTAAAATCAATGTTGGCTAGGATATCATTGATTATGGGTAACTTGAGTGCCGCTGGTGTAAATTTACTTGAAAGTTTAGAAATTGCTAAATCTGTGAGCAATAATGTTGTAGTTTTAGAGTCATTAGAAAATGTTAAAAAGGGAGTTTTCTCTGGAGACACATTAACAAAATTATTTTTAAAAGATCCGTTGTTTCCACCCACTTTTGGTCAGCTTATTTCAGTTGGAGAACAAACAGGACAACTAGATGAAATGTTTGGATCAGTTGCTAAATATTATGAATCTGAATTTGATACAACTGTAGACAATCTTTCGAGTTTGATAGAACCAATCATGATAGTATTTATGGGAGTTATGATTGGTGGACTTATGATTGCAATGTACTCTCCAATATTCAATGTTGGTGCATTGATCGGTTAAATAATTTCTATAATTGTTTGGTTAAAACAAGATGGTTAATCCATGGTTTTTTTCCATCTTTGAACTCAACCACATCCATTATCTCCTGAATAAAAAATGTACCTAATCCACCAGGTTTAACATTATCTATTTCTCTATGTTTAACTTTTTTTGGATCGACAGGAGTGCCTCTATCATAAAATGCGATTTGAAGTTTATTATTTTCACAACTTATTTGAACAACCATTAATTCATTTGGTTTAGCAGCATTCTTAAAAGCATGTTTAACAATATTTTGTGCAGCCTCTGCAATAGCTAAAACTAATTCATCTTTAAGATCCTGTTGAATTTGAAGTTTTTCAAAAACATCTCTGCAGAAACTTCTTACATCTTTCAAACTAGATGAATTTACTAAAAATGCTTTTTTTTCAGTATGATCTTGGTGAGCAATTTCACTCATAAGTAATTATTCCAAATTTAATATTTGTTCTAACTTTGCCATCATGATGACTTTAAGAACTGATTTACTTACATCCTTAATAATTACTTTCGTATTTTTTTCTAAACCTTTTTGATGGCTTTCAATTAAAACAGATATTCCTGATGAGTCCATGTATTGAACATTACTAAGGTTAAGATGAACTTCTTTTCCTGCATCTATATGTGGAAATATAACTTCTTTTGCTTTTTCTGTTACGTCCATATCTATTTCACCATCAAGATGAATAGTTGCTATGTTTCCTTCTTCGGTAACTTTATAACTCATAAGAATTTCCTCGCCATTGCTAAAACTTTTTCAACTGGTTTACTAACCTCTACTAACTCAAATTTAGTATTCTTTTGCTCAGAAAGTTTTTTACTCTCAACTAAGACAGATATACCTGATGAGTCCATATATTCAACTTTGCTCAGATTAAGATGCACCTCATGTCCTGCCTCTATTAGAGGTAAAATCGTATTTCTTGCTTTGTCAGAGACTTCCATGTCAATTTCACCATTTAAGTGAACAATTCTCTTATTATCAATTTCATCTACTTTATATGTCATAGAATTCTAATTTAACTCATTATGAGCAGATATCTCATATTTTCCAGTAAAAAAAACATTAATTATGCTGCTTATAATTATTTACATATCTAAAAAAAAATTTTAGATTCTTTTTATTAAATTAATTTAATTAATATAAAGAGGAAAAATGAAAAATAACAAAGGTTTTACACTAATCGAGCTACTAGTCGTAGTTGCGATTATTGGTATTTTAGCTGCCGTAGGTACTGTAGCATATACAGGTTACACATCTGGAGCTAAGAAGAACAGTGCTAAATCTAACCACGCAGCAGTGGTGAAGTACATCGCATCTGAAGTTCAAAAATGTAATATGGACAGTTCAGCTGTAGCATTTGAGAACGCTACTATTTGTGGGTCTACTTTAACTGCAGCCGGTGTGGCAACAGCTGCTATAAATGCATTAAGTGATTTTAAAAATCCCTACAGAAATGCAGAGTCAGCAGTTGCATCTGCATTTGGTAGTGCTAAAGAAGGAACAGTTAAAGTTGCTGCAAAAAATGACAAAGTAGAGGTTGCAACTTGTTTGACTCCGGACTGCAAAGAAGCTGTAGCAGCAGATGCTGCAAATAATATTGCAGCAGAAGAAGGAGTAGATTTTGCTGTGAATCTAGTTTCTGTTGATTAAAACTTTTTAAAAAAAAAATTTATGATCACCAAAAGCTCTGGTTTTTCTCTAGTTGAGCTTTTGGTGGTCATTGCAATTATAGGAATTTTATCCGCCGCAGGCACATTAACTTACACTGGTTATGTAAAAGGTGCCAAAAGAAATTCAGCTGAGAATTTAATACAACAAGTTTCATTGGCACAATCAGAAGAATACGCGAATACAGGTGATTATTTTATTACTGGTAGTGCGGATGCTTGTGATGCTAGTAAAGCAAGTTCTGATGCTATTCAAAATGGATTGTTTGATGGAGAACCAATTATAGATCGTGATGCATCAGGGAATCCAGAAAATGACTTTGAAATATGTGTTTTTGGATCAGGATCTAGTTACACGGTTTCTGCTCAAGAAATTACCACAGGTTCTTCATGCGTAATAAGTGTTGGTAAATATGGTACTCCTCAAAGATCTGGTTGTTAATCATCTTTACGTAAAGTTAACCCATAATGGATGCTTTAATATTATGAAAAAACATGTAAATAAAATAAGTTTATAATATGAAAAAAGCTTTTTTAATAATTTTATTAGTCCCATTTTTAACTAACTGTAGTCAATATACAGCAATGGTAGGTCCAACTATTACGTTAGCAGAAACTGGAAATGTATTACAAGCAACGAGTTCTTTATCAAGCTCTTTGGCAATGAATAAAGTAAAGAAAAATATAATCGCTGAAATAAATAATCAAAGTATTTGCCCGACAACCCATTCTTCTGAACTATCTGAAATCTTTTTTGAAACATTAGAGCAAATGGATTGTGAATACGATCCGATGAGTATTTATAGATAATCAATTAAAATGATGCCTCAAGAAGTGGTCGATATACTTACAAGTAATATTGATACTTTGTGGGTTATAGACTGTGCAATTTTAGTTTTCATTATGCAGGCAGGTTTTATGTGTATGGAAACAGGTTTATCTAGACATAAAAATAGTATCAATGTTGCACTTAAAAACGCAGCAGATTTTGGAGTGTCAGTAGTTATCTTTTGGATCTTTGGATTTGGTTTGATGTTTGGTACTTCATATAATGGATTTTTTGGTACTGATTTATTTTTTTTCAAAACAGACAAAGCTGAATATATGACTTACTTTGTTTTTCAGGCAATGTTTGTGGCAACGGCAGCAACAATTATTTCAGGCGCAGTTGCTGAACGAATGAAATTTAATGGTTATTTAATCATGACAGTTTTAGCTACAGGAGTAATCTATCCGATAGTTGGTCATTGGGCTTGGTCCTCAAGTTATTTATCAAAATATGATACTGTTGATCAGCTCTTAAGTGTTACTGGTTCAGTTAAAACAACAGGATGGCTTTCAGATTTAGGTTTTGTTGATTTTGCTGGGAGTACAATAGTTCATTCAGTTGGAGGATGGATTGCTTTAGCTGCTGTATTAATATTAGGTCCACGAATAGGAAAATATTCAGATGCAAATAAAGGTAAATTTACTGGATCAAGTTTTCCTCTTGCTGTTCTAGGTACACTCATTCTATGGTTTGGTTGGTTTGGTTTTAATGGTGGTAGCAATGGTGCAATGGATGAAGTTGTTCCATTAATTTTAATAAATACTTTTTTGGCTGCTGCATTTGGTTTATTAACTGGATTAACTATTTCGTATTTTCGATTTAAAAAACCTGATCCTTTTTATATCATCCTAGGACCTCTTGCAGGATTAGTTGCAATTACTGCAGGATGTAATTCGATGACTTCAGTTACATCTATTTTTGTAGGAATCGTCGGAGCGATCATTGCAATCATTGTTAATGAAGTTTTAAATAAATTTGAAATTGATGATGTGGTTGGTGCAGTCCCAGTCCATTTAGCGGCAGGAATTTGGGGAACATTAGCTGTTGGTTTATTTAGTGATTTAAGTATTTTAGATACGGGACTTGATAGATTTTCACAAATAAAGATCCAAGTAATTGGTATAATTAGTATCGGTGCATTTACATTTATAAGTTCTTTTATAATTTTAAATTTTTTTAATAAATTTTATCCACTAAGAGTAAGCCCTGTACAAGAGGAGCTAGGGTTGAATATTGCTGAACATAATGCAGTTTCTATTGAGCATGATTTAATTTCGATTTTAGATAAACAATCAGAGTCAGGTGATCTTAAAATAAGAGGACCCCAAGACCCTTTTACTGCAGGAGGAGTTATAGGTCTTTATTATAATAAGCTCATGAGCAAACTAGAGACAACTGAAGATGAAAAAAATAAATGGAGAGAAAGAATTTCAAAAGAGGTAAAACTTGCAGTTAAAGTTCAAGAAAACTTTCTACCTAAAAGGAATTTAAAAAACTATCCTGTTCACGGTATTAACATTGCAGCAAGAGAAGTTTCAGGTGATTTTTTTAGTTTTTATCCGCATAATGATAGTATTTATTTTATAATTGCAGATGTTGCTGGAAAAGGAATTCATGCTGGAATGGTAATGGCTAAGGCATCAACATTGTTTGAAGTTTTATCACAATCAAAAGTAGATCCAGACGAAATGGTTTTTCATATGAACAATGATTTAAACAATACCAAAACTGGAGGAATGTTTGTAACTTCAATTATTGGCGAGTATAATTTAATAACCGATGAAATCAGATGGGTTAATGCAGGACATCAACCAGCTATCATTCGTAATGACAGTGGAGAATATAATCGGATTGAAAGTTCAGCGCCACCTTTAGGAGTAATTAAACAAAAAGACAAAAATGTTTATAATATAAATAAAATGAAATTGAACGGTTCAAGATTTTATGCATTTACAGATGGCTTATCAGAAAGCTTAAATAAAGATGGAAAGGAAATAGGTATTGATGGTTCAATAAATGTTATTGAACAAAATTATAATAAAGATACTAGCAAGCAATTAGAAAATATTACAAAATTTGTAATAGGCGATATCAAAAATCAAACACTTTCTGATGATTTGACAGTAATTAGCATTGGTAAATAATAATTATTTTCTAAAATTATTAATTGAAAAAAATTATATACTTAATATCTTCCTGTTTTTATGTTTTTAAAGATGAATAAAATAAAATTAATTTTTGTATCAATTTTTTTATTGATTACAACATCTGTATTTTCTTCCGAGAAAAATATCACTTATATGCAAATTTTACAAAATCCTAACGATTTAGATTTAAATTTAAAATACGCACAACAACAAGGTAAGATGGGAAATTTTAAACAAACAATTTCTACACTTGAAAGATTGAATATGTTGTACCCAGATAACGTTGAAATAAAATTATATTTATTATCTGTTTTAGTTCAAGTTGACTCACCAGAAAAAGCAAACACAATTATTGAGGAAATGAAATTAAGAAGAGATTTAGAACCTGAAGACTTAGAAACATTACAAGAAATAGAAGAAGAACTTAGAGGTAGAGAACCTGGTCTTTGGAATATAGTTGCAGATATTTCAATGGGTGGTGTTCAATCTAATAATGTCAATAGTGTTTCAAAAACTAGACTTAAAGAAGAGTCTGATAGCATTGTAGGTTTTAACTCTGCAATGCATGACAGAACATTAAGTGGTGGTATTGGTTTGTCAGCAACAAGACCTATTGGAGAGGAGTCTTCATTTTTAATTAATGCATCTCATTCTCTTTCTGAACAATATGCAGAGACTGATGATGATTATCAAAGTTATGGTTTAACACTCGCTGTTGATACTGTGTTAGGAAATCAAAGTTTAAGTCCTTTCCTTATGTTAACTAAATCAGATTATCAAACTGATGCTCATAGTTATTCAAAAATGTATGGGTTTGGAGGTTTCTTCTCAGTTGGAGAAAGAAATTCGTTTAGTTACGGATACTCTTTTTCAGACTCTAAAGGAGACCGTAATGCAAGTGACACTACTGCTGATGAAACAAATGCGATTGGACATAGTTTTTCTTTAGGTCATGATTTTATATTAACTCCAATTATTTCTTCATCTATTAGTTTGGGGTACAGCGATACTGATGCTACAGTTGATGCAGGAAATGATTATGAAAATTATGATTTTGGTATTGGATTAAATTTTGCATTTCCATGGGCTTATATTGCGGTCAGTAATTCCATGAGTTTCAATGATTACAAAAAAGAAGATACCTCAGTAAATTCAGGTAAATTGAGATCAGACTTTACAAATACTTTTGATGTTATGTTTACAAAAGCAATTGGAGATATTTTTCCAGCAATAGATCCAAATAGATCTTTATTTATAAATTTATCTTATGAGAGACTTTTTTCAGAAGCAAATATGCTAAACTATGATTATAGAGCCGATTCTTTATCTTTAAGCTTTTCTAGATCATTTAATTTAAGATAATTAAACTTTTTTTTAATTTTTTTTAATAATCCCCCAAAAATAGCTAAATAACATTGCCCATTATGAGTTTTTAAAGTTTATTTTTTTAAAAATTTTGTTACTTTTGGGCATGAAAAAAATACTGTCTACAGTCATAAGTTTAATTTTTTTATTAAACACATACTCACATGCTGAGGAAAAATTATCCATTGAAAAACAACTTGTTGGAATTGTAGGTGCTATATCGGGCACTGTTAAGACTGAGACAAGAGAATTAAAAGCTGGTGATAAAATTTATTTAAATGAGACAATATATGCAGGAGCAGGATCAGGTACGCAAATTTTACTTTTAGATCAATCTACGTTTACTGTTGGAGAAGACTCAGAAGTTGTAATGGATACTTTTGTTTTTGACCCAGCTACAAATGATGGGAAAATTGTTGCAAGCGTAAAACAGGGAAGCTTGAAAGTTATTTCAGGACTTATAAGTAAAAAAAATCCTGACAGTTTAACTGTTGAGGTACCAGAGGGAACTTTAGGTTCAAGAGGAACAGAATTCCAAACTATAGTTTCAAATGGAAGAACAGATACATTATTAGTTGGTCCAGGTAAAAATAATACTTTAGGAATGAGACCAGGCGCAGTTCTAGTTGGAAACAAATTCGGTTCAACTTTACTTGATAATCCATATAGCATGACTTCAATGACAAAAGGTAAAGCACCTGGGCAAGCAAAAAAGATTACAAAAAATCAATTAAAGAAATTTAATAAAAAGATGAAAGCATTGAGAGTTGCTAAACTTTCACCAGACTCAACGAAACAAGAGAGAAAAGAATTAAGAAAAAGTCTTAAAAAAGAACTTAAGGCAATGGGATTTGAAAAAGAAGAAATTAAATCAATAATTAAAGAGAATATTAAAAAGGACAAAGAAAAGAAAGTTGCAATAAAAAAAGACAGAGCTGAAAAAAAGAAAAAAGCTAAGGCAGAAAAGAAAAAAGGTAAAAAGAAAAAAGCTAAAGCAACTGAAAAGAAAAAAGGTAAAAAGAAAAAAGCTAAGGCAAAAAATAAAAAAGGTAAAAAGAAAAAAGCTAAAGCAGAAAAGAAAAAACCAGCTAAAAAGAAAAAAGCTGTGAAGAAAAAAGCTACTAAAAAGAAAGCAGTTAAGAAAAAAGCTTCCAAAAAGAAAAAAGCTGTGAAGAAAAAACCTGCTAAGAAAAAGAAAAAAGCAGTTAAGAAAAAATCTAAGAAAAAGAAAAAAGTTAAGAAGAAACCTAAGAAAAAGAAAAAAGTAGTTAAGAAGAAAAGAGTAGTTAAAAAGAAAAAAGCAGCTAAGAAAAGAAAAGCTAAAAAGAAAAGAAGAAAGAAAAAGTAATAGTTAACACGTTTTCTTTAACTTTTATTTACTTTATTTAAATTAAATATAGATTTGTTTTGTGAAATCGTTTTTGCAAAAATATATAAATTATTTAATTTTTTTAATTATTCTTTTATTACTTATCTCGCTAAAAATCGTAAATCCACCATTCATTAAATCAGTTTCATATTTAAGTTTTGATTTGTATCAAAAAATATTTGCAGAAAAAAAAGACAGTGAAGTTGTTATAATTGATATTGATGAAAAAAGTTTAGGAAAGTTTGGACAGTTTCCTTGGAATAGAAATGTTTTTGCAAAAATACTTGACCAACTCAATACCTCAAATCCAAAAGCTATAGGGTTTGATATTTTTTTTACTGAAAAAGATAAACAATCACCAGATGAAATAATTAAATCCTATGATTTAATACCTTCGGATGTTGCGGAACTTCAAAAATTAAAAGGTCCTGATGATATTTTTTCAGAAAAATTAAAACAATCAAAATCAATAATTGCAGTTTTGGGGAGTAATGTTCCTTCACACTCAAACTATGATCGTAAAGCAAAAGCTCGATTTTTATCTAAAGGTGGAGATCCAAAACAATTTACTTATTCATATCCTTATTCAATTGGATCATTAGAAAAATTAGAAAAAGATGTTAAAGGTTTAGGGTCGATATCATTTTTAGATCAATTAGATGGAATTATCAGATCCTTACCTCTCATTGTTCAATTTAATAAAAAATTATATCCAACAATGGGATTGGAAATGGTTCGTGTTGGATCTAATCAAAAAAATATTTATGTAGAACTAAATGAAATTGGTATTAATAGAATAAGTGCTAGACCTTTTAAAATAAATTCTGACCCAAATGGAATTATTTGGATTAAATATAAAAGGTCAGACAAAAAACAATACATATCAGCTGGAGATGTCTATGATGGAAAATTTCAATCAGATTTTTTCAAAGACAAATATGTTTTAATTGGTGCATCGGCTCAAGGATTATTCGATCTTGTAAAAACTCCATTAGGTATAACTATACCTGGAGTAGAGGTACATGCTAATGTAATCGAAAATATTTTAGATCAATCATATTTAATAAGAAATCCAAATACATATATATTTGAACTGTTATTTTCTATCATTGTTGCATTAATTACTTTTATACTGTCGCAAAGGATAAAACCAAAATACAGTTTATCTATTTTTTTTGGTAATCTTTTAGCAATTATAGTAATTGGTTTTTCAATATATAAATTTAGATCAGAACTTGTAGATATAAGTTATCCAATATTTATTGTAACTTTGACGTTCTTAACTGGGCTTTATTTTAGATTTATAGAGGAAAATAAACTTGCTCTTGCCAATTTACAAAAAGAGGCAAAACTTTTAAAAGAAAGAGAGCTTGCTGCAGGAGTTCAAAAAAGCTTATTTCCAGACATTTCTAAATTTGAAAACTTTATCTTTGCAAAAAATGTACCAGCAAGAGATGTATCAGGAGATTATTTTGATGTTGTAAGAGCAACACCTGAAGAATACTTTTTCACTTTAGCAGATGTATCTGGAAAGGGTGTCAAAGCAGGTATGTACATGGCTAAAGCATCTTCAATATTTAGAACGCTTACTAATTTAAAGTTTCCATTAGAAAAAGTTGTCTTTGGGGTAAACAATGAGCTCGTTGAAGCAAAATTTAAAGGAATGTTTGTAACTGCAGTATTTGGAAAATTGAATATAAAAACTGGAGAACTAGTTTTTATAAATGCAGGTCACGAAAGTATTCTAACTTTTGATAAAAATAAAAACTATGAATATATTAAATCTGATATGCCACCCATTGGAATTGTAAAATATTTCACAGAGTCGATGGTAAAATCAAATACTATAAATCTAAAAGACAAAACTTTTGTTGTTTATACTGATGGAGTGACTGAAGGCTATTTAAAGAATGGAGAAGAATTAGGAGCAGAGGGTGTGCAAAAAATTATAAATAATATGACAGAAGTAACGCCAAAAATTATTGTTGAGTCAATTGAAAAGGAACTTAATTGGGGTGCTGAAAAGCTTAGAGATGACATTACTTGTATGGCAATTAATATTAATAATACAGAATTGATAAAAAAGACTAAATAACTTATTTTTTGTACCTATTATGAGTACTTACTTGTTCTAATTAATTAATTTTTATGTAAAAAATATGTTTTTTATGAAAAATTTAATTAAAATTAAGCAAAGTATATTCAAAGGTGTAATTAAGCCTAAAATATTTTTAATTTTATTTGCATTTATCTTTTCATCTCTAGCTTTCGCGGCAACTTTAACTCACACATTTTTAGATGGAAGAATTCCAGCTGGTAATGTTAATTGTACAAGTTTTGATGGTGATTCCATGAACCAAGATAGTACTGAAGATCCTATGGACGTTGCATTTAGCACAGACGGTTTAATGGTTTTTACAGTAAACAAATCGCAAGATATAAATGCAAGAGATGTTGGAAATTTATCAATGAATAGATTAAGCACCCCTTTCGATATGACAAGTGAAAAAACTGGTAATTGTAACGATCTAGATGCTTTTAGGATTAACGTTGCAACAGGGGGAACATATAAAAGTGGGACTGGTGAACTACATGCAAAATTAGAAAATATGCAGGTAGTAGATGGTGGTAAAAAATTTTTCATAATGGATATTAATGGAGAGCTTGCAAGATTTGATTTATCTACACCAAATGAATTTGATACATATACATATGTTGGAAAACTCTCATTTTCTAGCGAAAAAGATTCTTTTGCAATAAGTAGAGATGGCAGAAAAATTTTCACATTAAATCAGACTGCTAATAATCCAACTGTTACTACTTTCTCAGTTCCAGAACCCTATAGTGTTTCATCAAAAACAGAAATCCATCAAGTCAATTTAAAAAATATTGGTCTTCCATTAAATGATGACTCATTAGATTTTGATGACTTTGGACGTGATATTGAATTTAATAATACAGGAAGTGCCATGTTTATTTTAATGTCAAATGACACTTTCGATGGCTCAACAAAACCATATAGTTTTATTCATCAATTTAAATTAGGAAAAAATTTCGATGTATCTACTGCAGAGTATGTTGGAAAATATCAAGTAGGTGGTTTCGGCGATGTGCCAGCAAGCCGTGAAGGCACAGGTGCACCTAGGGGTTTTGTTTTTTCTCCTGATGGAATGAAAATTTACATTGTACAAATTCAAGGAGGAGATGGAGTAGATCAAATTAACGAATTTCAACTAGAATGTCCTTATGGTGTTGTTGCTTGTGTATCAGATTCTACTTCATCCATGGGTTCTCAAGTTGAACTATCCAAACAAAATATAAATTTGAATATTTCTACAATTTTTAAAAGATTTGAATGGATCAAAAGAAATAGAGACCAAGAGGATCTTTCCAGTCATAATATCAACTTAAATTATCCTAATCCTTACTTAAAGACTTTAGCAATGAACCTTGAGCCAATAGCCAAAAAAAACATAGCATCTTTGGTTAGTACAAATCAAAAAAAAGTTAAAAAATCTAAATGGTCTACTTGGAGTTTAGGAGATTTAACAATAAGTAATTTCGATAAGTTTGCATTTGAAATGGCAAAAAGTGTTAAATCAAAAGGTTTGACAGCGGGGGCTGATAGAAAATTTGGTGATAATAAGTTTTTAGGTTTGGCAATCAGATACGGAGATAATGAGTCCAATATTCATCAATCAAATCAAAATACAGAAATGGAGTCTTTAACTTTAAATATATATGGAATTGTGCCAACAAATGAAAATAGATATATCAACGCTGTTTTAGGAATAAGTGCTATGAAATTTGATAATTTATATTTAGGAAAGATAACTGGTGAAAGAAATGGTAGACAAGCTTTTGTATCAATTAATTACAGAACAAAAAATAATTATGGAGCTTTTAACATTACACCTACAGGAAAATTTACTTATGGAGTTACAAAATTGTCCGAATATACAGATTTTATAAGTAAAGCTATTGATGGACCCACAACTGATGTTAGGTATAAAGATACTACATTTACGAGTGGAGAGTTATCAGCAGGTTTTTTATTTGAGACGGATATAATAGAAACAAGTGATGGGACTATTCAACCTATGGGTGGAATAGAAGTTCTTTTTGATCTAACTTCCGATATTGATTATAAATATTCATTACAAGGTTCCACTCACGTAAATAAGGATACTATTTTAGGAACTTATTCCCCAAGAAATATAAAAGCAAGTTTAGGTTTTGAAAAAATAAACTCAAATGGGTTTACCTTTTCACCTTTTTACGAGCGTGTTTATAGATATGAACAGAAAGGTTTACATGAAATTATTTCAGAAAGATTTATAATAAAAATTAGCCGATCGAAAGAGGAATATAATAGTAATTTTGCTTTATATTTTGATCCTCTTTCGGACAACCCTGGAAATTTAAGTTTTGCTAAAAATTTAAATGGTTTTGATTTAAAATTGAATTCTGACTTAGGATTTATAGATAGCTCTGATTATTTAGTAAACTTTGATGTATCTGGTAAGTTTTAATTAATATTTTTTAAATATTATTCTAAATTTATTTTAAAAGATCGCTTAATTTATTTTCTTTTTCTAATGCACGAACTTCATCGTAACCACCAATATGTTGATCATCGAAAAATATTTGTGGAATTGTTCTTTTTCCATTTGCTTTCTTAATCATTTCCTCCATTGCACCATCAACTGTTGCAATATTAATTTCATTATATGGAGCATTATTTCTCTTTAACAATCTCTTCGCTGCATCACAATAATTACAAAGTGGACCTGTATAAATTGTAATTTTTTTCATAATCTATAGATAATCACCTTTTTTAATTTTACCAGAAATTTGTTTTCTAGAATATTCAAATTTTTTTCTATGTTTAATACTTTTTTCGTGAACTCTTTTTCTCCACAATCTAAATGAGGAGGGTTTTAAGGATCTTCTCATAATTTTTATAACATCAGATTCCCTATAACCAGTTTTTTTTTCAATTTCCTCAAAAGTTATTCTGTCAGCCCACGCTGCCCAGATGACCCAATCTGGACTTTCAATATTTGGCTCTGGATTTTTGACGCGAGTAATTGGCCTGTGACCTTTTTTTTTCATAAATCCTTTATATTTGAAAAAAATTGATAATGCATTTTTTTTGGGATGTGTTATATTGGTCTAGATAGTTCTTCTTAGCCATCTTTAGCTCCCGGTTTTTAAGGACTATCTTTTTTTTTATATGCTCCCCTTAGATTTTATACTTTTTTTACAAATTATAATTTTTCTTTTCATTACTCCTGGCACTCCTAGAGTTGTAATTGTTTCATATTCTATGAATTATGGAGTGCGAAATTGTATTTGGACTGCATTAGGAGATATTACAGCAAATTTTATTCAAGCAACTTTAGTCATATTTGTTTTAGGTACTTTTTTTTTGGATAATCCAAACTTTTTAAATTTTTTTAAGTGGATTGGTATAATTTATTTACTTTATTTGGCTTACGACGTTTATAAATCTTCACCAAAAAATATAAATTCAAAAATAATTACATCAAAAAACATTTTTTCTTTTTTTAAAGATGGTTTTTTGGTTGCAGGCACAAGTCCAAAGGCTTGGTTATTTTTTCCTTTAATATTTCCACAGTTCATTGACTTTAATTCAAACTATATTGTTCAATTTTTTATTCTAATAACCACTTATGTTGTATTAGATTTTTTATCTTTAATTGGTTATGCTTTGCTTGCACAAAAATTAATTTTGTGGATTAAAGCAAATCCAAAAACAATTAATACAATCTCAGCGAGTGTTTTAGTTGTTATAGCCTTAATTATTATTGTTACACAACAATATTAACTTAGTTCATCTGTTACATTTGCCACTTGAAAATTATTTAATTTCTTTATTTAATCTATTTTTAATTAATTAATTAACCAAAGGAATAAAATGAAAATAAATAAAATAATTTTGAGTTTTATTTCTGCGATTGCAATTTTATTTTCAACTTCAGTTGCATCATTTGCGAAAGTAGTGGGTGATAAAATTGTTCTTGGTGCTGCAATTTCATTGACAGGAAAGTATTCATCTAATGGTGTTCACACTCAAAACGGTTATAATATGGCCGTTGATAGAATAAATAGCATGGGTGGAGTAAAAGTTGGTGGAAAAACTTATAAGTTTGAAATCATTTATTATGACGATGAATCAAACCCAAAAAGAGCAGCTCAATTAGCAGAAAGATTAATTTCTCAAGATGGTGTTGAGTTTATGCTTGGGCCTTATAGTTCAGGTTTAACAAAAGCAATCGCACCAGTGACTGAAAAATATGGTGTGCCAATGGTGGAAGCAAATGGTGCGTCTAGATCTTTGTTTACCAAAGGTTATAAATATCTATTTGCAGTATTGGCTCCAGCTAACTTATATCTTGATGTAGCTATTAGAACAGCAGTTGAGTTAAATGGTGGAAAAGGTGTTAGAATTGCGCAAGCATTTGAACAAGATGCTTTTTCACAAGACGTAAGATTAGGTATTTTAGATGCAGCAAAAGAAACTGGATCTGAAATTATAATCGATGATAAGCTTCCAAAAGAGCTTAACGATATGGCTGCAACATTAGTTAAAGTAAAACAAATGAAGCCAGATGTTCTTGTGGTATCAGGACACACAAAAGGTGCATTGACTGCAATTAGACAAATTGCTGAAATGAAAGTAGATGTTCCAATGCTAGCAATGACACACTGTGATGCTGCGAAATTATCAAAACAACATGGTAAAAATTCTCAGTATGCATTATGTGCTTCTCAATGGCATAAAACTCTAACTTATAAAGATAACTTCTTTAAAGATGGTATGACGTATGCGGCAGATTTTCAAAAAGAGTTTGGATATGATCCGCCATATCAATCAGCAGAATCTTCTGCTGCATTGTTAGTGTTTAAGGATGCTTTTGAAAGAGCGAATTCTTTTGATCAAAAGAAAGTAAGAGATGCTCTTGCAGCTACTAACATGCAAACATTCTATGGAAATATTAAGTTCGCACCGGGTGGTCAAAATGTTGATAAACCAATGGTACTTTTCCAAGTAATGTGTGATGGCGCTGGGAAGTGTGAAAATAAAGTTGTAGCTCCACTTAAGTGGGCTTCAGCTAAATTGATTCACCCAATTCCTAAGTGGTCTGACAGATAATAACAAATCTTTAAATACCCCCTAAATTCTAGGGGGTATTTTTTTTAAAGACAAATTATGGATTTCATGGTTTTTCAGTATCCGATGATTACAGTCCAAGCTTGCTTGGATGGGATACTACTTGGAATTTTATTTGCGTTAATTGCTTATGGCATGGCTTTGCAATGGGGAGTGATGAATATCATAAACATTGCACAAGGTGATTTAGTTATTCTTGGTGGATACATTGCATACTTCATGTATCTTTACGGAATCCATCCAGCCTGGGGAGTAATTGTATCCCCAATAATAATGTATTTTGTTGGTGTCGGAATTTATAAATTAGTAATTAATAAAGTTGTTGATAGAGATTTATTTATCTCAATTCTTGCAACATTCGGTATAAGTATTCTTTTTATGCAGCTAATGAACTTTGCATTTGGTGCAGATGTTGTCTTAGCCAATTCAGGTTATGGCACAACATTTTTGTTTGATAGCGCAGTAGTTTTGCCAAACTCAAAAATATTTTCAGCATTCGTTAGTATTGTTTTTGCTATTGGTTTAGTAATTTATATGAAAAAATCAAAACTTGGTCGAGCAATCAGAGCAACGGCTCAAAACGCAAGAGCTGCAAAGATTTTAGGTGTAGATACAGAAAAAGTTTATGCAGCAACTTTTGGATTAAATGCTGCTCTTTGTGGTGTTGCAGGAGCACTAATTTCAATAACTTTTACAATTCATCCTTATATGGGATTACCATATACGATTAGATCATTCATGATTGTTATTGTTGCTGGACTTGGCAACTTGCCTGGTGTTGCAATGTCAGGTATGGGTCTTGGTGTATTTGAAGAGTTTGCTGACTATATATTAGGCACAGAATTTAGAATAGGTTCAGTGTTTTTATTATTAGTTTTAATTCTTGTTTATAGAAGATTTAAACTTTCAAGAAAAAGAGAGTATTTAAAATGAAAAAAATGTTCTTTTTAATATTCATATTTATTTTTACTAATTCTTCATATGCTAAAGAGAGGTTTATTCCTATTGAATTATGGCTTGGAATACCATCAACAGGATCAAATGAGCTTAAATTTTATGAGGTAAATAACAAACAACATGGTGGTAAATTAAAGGTTACAGGACCGATTAATTGGAAAAATGAAAAAACAGGCAAAACAATCCAAGTTTATGAGAGAAAAAGAGGTTCAAAAATTCAGTACTTCACAATCACAAATAATGGTCAATGTTTAGGTAGAGTTTGGGACAGTCGAAAAAGAAGAAATGGTGTTGTAATTGCTATAGATAGGGGGTGTAAATTTCCTCTTGGAGTTTGGAAAGAAGGAGAAACACGTGAATTTTTTTCAGGTTACGATTATCCAAAAAAAAGAATTGGTATGAAAAAAAAATTAACTATCAAAAAGATAGGAGATGATAAAAAATGTCTTACGTTTAGATGGGTTCTTGTTCCTATGGGAGGAAAAAAATCAGGAAAAATAATAGATGATAATGATTACACTTACTGTCCAAATAAAGGATTTACAAAACTGGTATCTAGAAAATAATGAATAAAAATATAATATTATACGCTGCAATTTTAATATTTGGATTGTCTGCTCCATTTATTTTCCCAGCATTTAAAGTTCAATTATCAATTCTTTGTGTACTAATTGTTTTAGCAACTACTTGGAATATTCAAGGTGGTGAGATGGGATATAATACATTTGGAAATATTCTTTTTTATGGTTTAGGGATGTATTTATGTGCTTCTGTGCAGGTGGGCATGTTTTTTCCACTAGCAGAATGGACTGAGAGTGGTGGAGAAAAAACTTTTGTTCATACACCTTCACAATTTTTTCAAGGAATGGCAGCCGGACTTGTAGTTGCTGCTGTTGTTCCAACTATTGTTGCAGGGTTAATTGGTTATGCCATTTTAGGACTTAGAGGACATTACTTTGCAATTTGTACTTTAGGTTTAGGAGTTGCTGCAGGAGAAATTTCTGGTGGTATAGAGATTATTGGAGCAGGACAAGGTTTTACCACACCACCTTTTCCAAACGTTGGTGGTTTAGAAGCAAGAGGAGAATTCTTTTATTTTTTAAGTTTTGGTGCGCTTGTCCTTACATTCATAGCAGTGAGAGCAATTTACTCAACACGATTCAGATTAATTCTTAATGCGATCAGAGATAATGAGGATAAAGCTGAGGCGATGGGAATTGAAACAATGAAATATAAAATAATTGGCTGGATGGTGTCAGCATTTTTCTGTGGTTTAGCCGGAGGTATTATGGGTGGACTTGTAGGTTACATTGACTCAACCGATGTAGCATTTGATGGAAGAGAGATGGGAGTATTTATGGTCTTGATGGCAATCTTAGGTGGTAAGGGAACTTTGTGGGGCCCTGTTATTGGAGCTACTGTATTTCATATTTTTAAAGAAGGTTTTTGGACATTCTTTTTAGGTTGGCAGTATGTGGCTTTAGGAGTTTTAATAGTTGTCATTGTAATTTATTTTCCAGAGGGAATTATGGGATGGTTGAGAGAAAAATACCCTGAACGATTTGGAGAAGTTATTGATGAGGCAGATCGAAAAGCACAGGTAGAACTGAAATGAGTATTTTAGAGGTAAATAATGTAAGTAAATCTTTTGGCGGTGTTAAGGCCAATGTTGACATTTCAATGTCAGTAGAGAAGGGAAAAATATTTGGACTAATTGGTCCAAATGGTTCTGGAAAAACAACTTTATTTAATTCAATTGTAGGGACTTATCCAATTGATCAAGGTTCAATTAAGTTTAATGGTAAAGAAGTATCTGAATTACCTGTTCCTGTAATTGCTAAACTTGGTTTGTTAAGAACTTTTCAACAAACAAGAATTTATGGAAAATTAAATTGTGTAGACAATATGTTAATCAGTCATAAAGGTAGTGATGAAAGCATATTAAAGATATTCTCAAAAATTCCTCAAGATTTAACTGAAAAGGCAGAAAATCTTTTAAATTTTGTAGGACTTTATCAAAAAAGAAAATTAAGAGCTGGTGATTTATCTTTTGGACAACAAAAATTACTTGAGTTGGCGATGGCCTTGATGAATGAACCAGAAATGCTTTTATTAGATGAACCAACTGCAGGTATAAACCCAACTCTAATCAATGGGATAATAGACAGGTTAATTAAAGTAAACCAAGATTTCGGAATAACTCTTTTAGTTATTGAACACAATATGAGAGTTATTATGCAATTAGCAGAAAGTATTTATTGTTTAGCTCACGGCAAAATGCTGGCTAATGGAACACCGGATGAGATTAAAAATGATAAAAGAGTAATTGATGCATACCTGGGGGCACAATAATGTTTAATCAATATGAAGTATTAGGAAAAGCACCTCAAGCAGATGATTTAAAAAAACTTTCACCTAATGACATTCATCTTACAATTAAAAACATGAATGCTGGTTATGGGAAAATGGAAATTTTACATAATTTTGATCTTTATGTTAGCAAGGCTCAATCACTTTGTTTAATAGGTCCAAATGGTGCTGGTAAATCAACTATTCTTCATTCAATTTATGGATTTACAAATATTTTTTCTGGCAAAATAGAAATTGATGGAAAAGAAATAACCAATTTATCACCAGCTGAAAAATTAAAATCAGTTGGTATTGCATATATTTTACAAGATAATTCTGTTTTCCCTGATATGACTGTTGAAGAAAATCTTTTAATGGGTGGATTTATCAAAGATAAAACTGAGGAGTCATTTCAAGAAGCGGAGAGAATTCTTGAGAAGTATGAAAGATTAAGAAATAGAAGAAATCAACCTGCAAAAGTTTTGTCTGGTGGAGAAAGAAGATTATTAGAAATATCAAGAGCGCTTGTAATGAAACCATCAGTTTTATTAGTTGATGAACCTTCAATTGGATTAGAGCCAAGATATATTGAAATGGTATTTGAAATTTTAAGAGACCTTCAACAAAACGAAAAAAAAACAATTATCCTTGTTGAGCAAAATGCAAAGAAAGGTTTAGAGTTTGCTGATATTGGTTATGTTTTAGTATCAGGCCAGACTGCAATAGCAGGCAAAGGAGATGAACTCTTAAATAATCCTGATGTTGGACGCCTATTTTTAGGCGGTTAATGATTGATTTAAAATATTTTTTGAAAGGATTTGCATCCATCAAAGGCGTTGGAAGTCCAGCTATAGCCTTGGGAGCTAGCTTTATAGCAATTGGGGCTCTTTTAAAGAATATTGGTTTTACGATTCAAGAAAGTCTTTTTTCAACTTTTTTAACTTATGCCTTACCAGGTTCATTAGTGATGGCAGAGTCACTTATAATTGGATCATCATTAATAAATATCTTCATTGCTGTTTGGTTGGTAAATGCAAGATTGTATCCAATGACAGTTTCCTTAATGCCTTTGTTGATGCACCAAAAACAACCTAAATGGAAATATTATTTATCATGTCATTTCATCGCTGTCTCATCGTGGCTAATAATGAAAGATAATTATGAACAAATAAAAAAAGAAGTAAGGATAGATTTTTGGATTGGTATTGGTACAGCAACCTGGTCAGTAGCAATTTTTTCAACGTTCATCGGCTATATTGCATCAGATTTTTTAAATAAAGATATGTTAATTGGGTTAGCGATAATTAATCCAATTTATTTTACTTGCATGATGGTAGGGGCGATGAAAACTATTAAAATAAGTTTGTCAATTATCCTTGGTGCAATTTTAGGTCCAGCTTTTTATTTTTTATCTCCGGAGTGGTGTATTTTATTCGGTGGTTTTCTAGCTGGAACAATTGCTTTTTTTATTGGAGAAATTAATGACAAGTAATATTTTTTTTGTCATATTAATAACTTCTTTAGCAACATTTTTGTCTAGATTTTTGGGTGTTGTAAGTTCAGAAAACATTAAAGAAACTTCTAAAATATTTAGATGGTTTAATTGCTTGGCATACTCGACGTTGGCAGCATTAATAGCCAGGATTGTAATTTTTCCATCAGGATTATTATCTGAAATAGATTATTTAGTAAGACTAATTGTAATAATTTTATCAATTGGGCTATTTTTTATCACTAAAAAAAATTTAGTTTACCCGACAATTTTCTCTGCTATCATACTTACACTTTTTAGTAGTTACTTATGATTGAAAAAATTGATGGGTTTGAAATAAATAAAAATAATCAATCTCAAAGAATAATCAACATAGATATTGGTGATGAAATTTTAAATAAACTTATTTTTCCTTTTAATAAGTTTGATATTACTGCATTAGAATATAAACCATTTACCAGATTTACTATCGCGAAAAGTTTAGATGATTTAAGTAATAATAAATTATCTAAATTAATTAATAAAATTATTAGAGATCGAAATACTGGTTGTTTTATTATTAAACCTAAAAATTTAATATCTAAAATTGATGATAGTTTTTTAGTAAAACTGTCCACTGCTATTGCGCATCTTATTGGGAACCCTAATCATGATGCAATGGCAGGAAAATACTATGCTAGATTTCATGTTAAGCATGAGGACAAAAGTGACTCTTATCTCAGAAAGGCTTATAAAAATATGGATCTACATACTGATGGAACATATGTAAAAGAAAAAACTGACTGGTTGTTAATGTCAAAAATAGAGGAAAAAAATGTTGAGGGTGGAGAAACTGCCATGCTTCATCTCGATGATTGGGAACACTGTGATGAATTATTTAATGATCCTGTTGGAAAAGAGAATTTTCTTTGGGGTTCTCCCAAAAGTAAAAATATTGATTATAAAGTTGAGCATCCAGTATTTTCATCTGATAAAGATGGAAGGGCTCAAATTTCGTATATTGATCAATTTCCTGAACCTAAAAATATGAAACAAGGTACTTTTCTACAAAAATTATCTGATAGTTTAGAGGAAAGTAACAAGAAGATAATAACTGAACTTCCGGTGGGATCATCTGTAGTAGCAAATAATTATTTTTGGCTTCACGGAAGAAAACCATTTAAAGAAAATAAAGAATTAAGTAGAGAGTTATTAAGAATTAGAGGTTCTTTTTTTATTAATTAATATAGATTATCCTTTATAAAGTATTAGTTATGAAATTAGGTTTTATAGGAACAGGAAAAATATCATCTTCAGTTATAACTGGAATATGTGGATCATCCATTAAGTATAGCAAAATATATATATCCTCCCGAAATAGTAAAATTGCAAAAGGATTAAAAAAAAAATTTAAAAGAATTTCAATCGAAAAAGATAACCAAAAAATAGTTGATAATAGTAATTGGGTTTTTCTTGCAGTGACACCAAAAATAGGTGAGAAAATAATAAAGAATTTAAAATTTAGATCTAGTCAAACAATAATTAGTTTTATTTCAACAATTACAATTCCAGTATTAAAAAAAATGATTAAAGTAAATGCTGACGTTGTAAGGGCAATACCATTACCACCAATATCTTTGAAAAAAGGACCAGTTCCAATTTGTCCTCCAAACAAAAAAGTAAAAAATTTTTTTAATAAAATTGGTTCAACTGTGGAGATCAAAAATGAAAAACTATCAATTAATTTTTGGTCAACATCTGGGATGATGGCTTCTTATTATGAGATATTAAAAATTATAAGTGATTGGCTGGTCAAGAAAGGTGTTAAAAGATTAGATGCTCAAAAATATATTACAAATTTATTTTTAGCTTTGTCTGAAGATGCAGTAGTTAATTCTAATAAAGAATTAAAATATTTAGTCAAAGAATCTCAAACTCCAAAAGGATTAAATGAGCAAGGTTTAAAAGAAATGAATAAAAAAGGTGTATATAAATCGGTAATTAGTACTTTAAATAGTATTCATAAAAGATTAAACAAGTAATCAATGTCTGAAAACATCTTAGAAATTAGTAATTTATCAAAATATTTTGGAGGGTTGGCAGCAGTTTCTGACTGTTCGCTTAAAGTTAAAAAAGGAACTATTACTGGTATTATTGGTCCTAATGGATCAGGCAAAACAACTTTGTTTAATTTAATTGCTGGTAATTTAAAATCATCAGCAGGTACCGTATCTTTTAATAACGAAAATATAACCGATGTTCCATCTTATGAATTATTTTCTAAAGGATTACTAAGAACTTTCCAGATAGCACATGAGTTTACAAATTTATCTGTTTTAGAAAATTTAATGATGGTCCCAGGCAATCAATCAGGAGAAAAACTAATGAATGCTTTATTTAAACCTTCATTGGTTGCCAAAGAAGAGAATGAAATTAAAGAAAAAGCTATGGAAGTTGTAGATTTTCTCAATTTAAGCAATCTAAAAAATGAACTTGCAGGAAATTTATCTGGAGGTCAAAAAAAATTATTAGAACTTGGGCGAACAATGATGGTGGATGCTAAATTAGTTTTATTAGATGAAGTTGGAGCAGGTGTGAATAGGACTCTACTTAAAGATCTTGGATCAGCTATTGAAAAACTTAATAAAGAAAAAGGCTATACTTTTTGTATGATTGAACATGATATGGATTTTATAGGAAGATTATGTGACCCAGTTATTGTAATGTCTGAAGGATCAGTTCTTTTTGAAGGCTCAGTCAATGATGCAAAAAAAGATGAAAAAGTAATCGAAAGTTATTTAGGCAGAGGCTCAAAGTTAAAGGATAATTAATAATGGCTTTTTTTGAAGGTAAGAATATGACAGGTGGATATGGGAATGGTCCAGACATAATTAACTCATGTTCAGTCAATGTTGAAAAAGGAGAAATAGTATCAATTCTTGGTCCTAATGGTGCTGGAAAGTCGACAGCGATGAAAGCAATGTTAGGTTTGTTAAATTTAA
Source organism: uncultured Pelagibacteraceae bacterium (assembly GCA_902601235.1). GTDB lineage: Bacteria > Pseudomonadota > Alphaproteobacteria > Pelagibacterales > Pelagibacteraceae > Pelagibacter. Next base: position 15,079 of record CACKMG010000006.1, on the reverse strand, counting down.
AATCAGGATCTGTGATTATTAATGGAAAAGATATATCAAATCTTTCACCTCAAGATCGAGTAAAAGAAGGAATTTCATTTGTTCCACAAACAAAAAATGTTTTTGCTGGCATGACAGTTGAAGAAAATTTAGAAATGGGTGCTTTTTTAATAAATAGTGATTATAAATCAGTAATAGATGAAATTTATGATTTATTTCCAATACTCAAAGAAAAAAGAAGTCAGTTAGTCGGTGAATTATCAGGAGGACAAAGACAACAGGTAGCTCTTGGCAGAGCATTAATGATTAAACCCTCAGTTTTAATGCTAGATGAACCAACTGCAGGTGTTTCACCTATAGTAATGGATGAATTATTTGACCATATAATAAAAGTTAAGAGAACTAATGTTGCAATTTTGATGGTTGAGCAAAATGCAAAACAGGCTTTGAATATTTCTGATAGGGGTTATGTTTTAGTAACGGGGGAAAACCGTTATTCAGGATCAGGAAAAGAATTATTGAACGATCCTAGAGTAAGAAGCTCTTTTTTAGGTGGTTAATATGGACTTCTTAAATGCAATTACTCTTTTATTAAATTACATTTTTGTTCCAGCTCTTGCTTATGGATCTCAATTAGCTTTAGGTGCAATTTTTGTAACTTTAATCTATGGAATTTTAAGATTTGCGAATTTTGCTACAGGAGACATGATGTCTTTTGGAACCATGTTTACAATCTTATTTACGTGGTATTTTCAATCAATTGGTATTGGTCTTGGAGTATTACCCACAGCATTGTTAGCCATTCCATTTGCAGTAATTTTTATGATTGGTTATATGCTTCTAATAGATAAATTTGTTTTCAAATATTATAGAGTAAGTAAAAGTCCACCAGTTCAACTAGCGATGGTTAGTATTGGAGTGATGTTCGTTACTCAGGCTGTAGTGAGAATAATAATAGGGCCATCTGATAGAAGATTTTTTGATGGTGAAAAGTTCTTGATTAGAGCAGGGGAATTCAAAGATATGACTGGTTTGAATGAAGGGTTAGCTATCAAATCAACTCAAGTTATTACAATTTTGGTTACTGTTATTCTTGTTTCAACTCTTTTTTGGTTTTTAAACAAGACTAAAACTGGGAAAAGTATGAGAGCTTATTCTGATAATGAGGATTTAGCATTACTTTCAGGCATTGATCCAAAAAAAATAGTAATGATAACTTGGATTATAGCCGGAATTTTAGCAACAATTGGAGGAGCACTTTACGGCTTAGATAAAAGTTTTAAGCCTTTTACTTACTTTAACAATATGCTTCCAATTTTTGCTGCTGCTATTGTTGGAGGAATAGGAAATCCTTTTGGAGCATTTTTAGGAGGTTATGTAATTGCTTTTTCAGAAATACTTTTAACTTACGCTTATAAAAAGTTTTTTATGTATGTTTTACCAGAAAGTATGGAACCAGATGGTTTAGTTCAGTTACTTTCAACTGACTATAAATTTGCAGTATCTTTTTCAATATTAGTAATTGTATTGCTATATCGACCATCAGGAATATTTAAAGGTAAGGTGCTGTGAGAAAAAATTTAAATGTAATTGCAGCCTACAGCATCATGATGGGGTTGATTATTCTTGTAGGCATATTCCAGTCCTGGAATATTGCTTTATCGATATTTAATCTTTGCTTGATTTCAGCTGTAATGACTATGGGTGCTAATATTCAGTGGGGTTATGCTGGTTTAATTAATTTTGGAATAATGGGCTATACAGCTTTAGGAGGATTAGCAGCAGTCTTAATTTCTGTAAATCCAGTTCAAGAGGCGTGGAGTGCGGGAGGATTAAATATTTTATTTAGTCTATTCTTTATTATAGGAATGGTATTAGCAGTTAGATATGTTTTAAAGAAATACGAAAAATCGAAAACTAGAACTTATATAATTGCTGCAATTATTATTTTAGGAATTATCATAATACGATTTGTATCTGAGCCAGGAATTGAAGCAATAGAAGAGGTAGATCCAGCAAAAACTGGTTTCCTAGGAGGTTTTGGATTACCTATTATTTTTTCTTGGATAGTGGGAGCTTTATTTGCTGGTGGATTGGCTTTTGTAATAGGTAAAGTTGCCTTAGGTTTGAGAGCTGATTACTTAGCGATAGCTACATTACTAATATCAGAAATTGTCATTGCAATTATCAAACATGAAGATTGGCTGACAAGAGGAGTTAAAAATGTCATCGGATTAAAACGTCCTGCACCTTATGAGGTCAATTTACAACAAACAGATTGGTTTATTAATTTAGTAGAAAAATTTAACTCAAGTAAATTGAATTTAATTTCAGACTTTGCTGAAAGACAAGCTGCTTTAAACCAATTTGTAATTGAGGGATCTTCAATTTTTGTAAAACTTTGTTACTCAGGTTTATTTTTAGTTGTCGTCATCATTCTTTTAATTTTAACTCAGAAAGCTCTTTATTCTCCTTGGGGAAGAATGATGAGAGCTATTAGAGACAATGAAGAAGCAGCCAATGCTATGGGTAAAAATGTTGTTAAGCAACATTTATTAATTTTTGTTTTAGGCTCAGCCATAGTTGGAATTGCAGGAGCTATGCTGGTAACACAAGATGGATTGTTTACCCCAGGGAGTTACAGACCCATGAGATATACTTTTTTAATTTGGGTAATGGTTATTGTTGGTGGAAGTGGAAATAACTTTGGTGCAATTCTTGGAGGTTTTGTAGTTTGGTTCTTATGGATTGAATCTGCTCCTATTGGATTATATTTGGTAAATTTAACAACTGCAGGTTTACATGATACTCATTTTTTAAAAGTTCATTTAATTGAAAGTGTACCGTATTTTAGATTTTTAATGATGGGTGCAGGTCTATTATTAATTATGAGATACAGACCAAAAGGTATACTTCCTGAAAAAATAGAAATAAAATAAAATTATGAAATATATTATCACAGGTGCTGCAATAGCTTGGGCTTTATATATGGCAGATAAGTATTTATTTTTTTAAAAAAAACCCCCAACATCAAAGATGCTAGGGGTTTAATTCTTTAAAGATAAAAATTATCTTTGTTTTTTAGTTTTAAATTTTCCGCCTTTAACTTCTTGTTCTAAGAAAGAACCTTCAGCTTCACCGACGCTAGTAAAAGTAACTCCAGTTGCACCTTCGTAGTCAACTTTCTTACCTTTAGCTAATAAATCTAATCCTTTTTTAAGCTCACCTGGATAAATTTTAGTCCCAGGACCATTAGCAACATCCATTACATTTTTTGCAATTGATGCTCTATCAGCTGAATTACCTGCTTGCATTGCTAAAACGATTAAAGCAGCAGCATCATAAGACTCACCAGTGTAAGGACCAGAAGAGTCAATACCTGCAGCTTTTGCAACATTAGCGAATACTCCGGCACCTTTTCCTGTTGATCCAGGCATTGAACCAAAAGATTTTCTTAAGTCTTTTCCAAATGCATCAACCAATGATTGACCAATCATACCATCCGATAAAATAAATCTATCAAACGCACCTGAGTCTAAAGAAGCTTGGATAATTCCTTTACCACCCTGGTCTAAATAACCAATAACAGCAACAGCGTCGCCACCTGCTGAAGCAAGTGTCGCCACTTCAGAAGAATAATCTGCTTTTCCATCTTCATGTGCATTAACAGTTGTTACTTTTATACCATGAGCCTCAACAGCTGCTTTATAAACATCTGCTAAACCCTTTCCATAGTCATTGTTTGTATAAGTGATTGCAACACTTTTAACTTTTCTGTCTTTAGTAATATCTGCTAAAATCTGACCACCTCTAGCATCTGATGGAGCAGTTCTAAAAAAGTATCCTTTATCATCAAGAGTTGTTAATCCTGGTGAAGTTGCTGATGGTGAAATCATTACAACACCATTTGGCACTGCAACATTCGAAGCAATTGCCCCAGTTACACCTGAGCAATCTGCACCCATAATAGCTGCAACCCCTTGTGAAATTACACCTTCAGCAGCTGCTGTAGCTGCTGCAGAGTCTACACAAGTTGAGTCCGCTCTTATTACTGAAATTTTTTTTCCACCTAATAACGAACCTGAGTCTGAAGCTTCTTTAAATGCTAGCTCAGCAGAAGCCGCCATAGCTGGTGTAAGAGATTCAATTGGACCAGTAAATCCTAAAATGATTCCCATTTTTATTCCGTGTCCGCCTGCAGAAACATTTGATGTTAAAGAGAACACAAACATAATTGCAGCGATAAATAGTTTTTTCATTATTTTCCTCTATTTGTTAACAATTTATAAAATACAAATTAAATCTCATTTATAGGAAGATTCAACAAGCAATTTATCCTATTTATTGCGCTATTTATGGGTTATTAAAAATATTTTCTAAAATCTTCATTAATTGACAAGATATCGAGGTCTACCAATCCTCCAATCACAAGTTGTAGTGCCACTAACAAAATAAAAACTAAACCAACATAAGCTATCCATAAATGTTTTTGAATGTAATTTGCAAGATATGTCGCTAAAGCTCCTGTAAGAACAACAGAAAGCACAAGTCCAAAGATCATAAAACCAAAATTTCCTTTAGCTGCACCAACTACCCCAATCACATTGTCAAAACTAATCATTATATCTGCAAATAAAACTTTATAAACACTTTGAATAAATGAAGGCTCTTTAGATTTCTTAGTTGGTGATTTTATCTTTTTAATTTCAAAAAGATCTTTTCTTAAATCATTTACTATCCAAATTAAAAGTAGACCACCCAATATTTTTATAAAATAGAATTTAAATAAATAAGTAGCAAAAAGTGCAAAAATAATTTTAAAAATTAAAGCGCCAGCTACACCCCAATAAATAATTTGTTTTTTATTTTTTGGAATAAAATTGGCCGAAATGACACCAATAATTATTGCATTATCTGCTGTTAAGATGATCGTGATGAAAATAATTTGAGCTAATATAAGTAATTCTTGTAACAAAATGAAAACATATTATTCGATATTTAAAATAATTCAATTAAAAGTAGTATAATTTTTTTATTGATAATCACTTTGATACATAATGAAATACAAAAAAAAAATAATGGAGGAAAAATGAAATTCATTAAGTATTTTATAACTACTTTAGTTTCATTAATTTTGACAATTAATGTTGCTGTTGCAGAAAAATGGGATATGGCTTTAGCTTATGGAGCAGGTAATTTCCATTCTGCAAATGCAGCTGAATTTGCGAAAAATGTTACTGAAAAAACTGGTGGTAAGTTAACAATAGTCACTCATCCAGGCGGATCTTTATTTAAGGGAGGAGAAATTTTTAGAGCTGTAAGAACTGGTCAAGCACAGATTGGTGAAAGATTTATGTCAGCTTTAGGAAAAGAGGATCCTTTGCTTGAAGTGGATTCTCAACCATTTTTAGCTACATCTTATTCTGATGCTATGAAATTATACAAAGCATCTAAAGATGAAATTGTTAAAGGTTTGGATGAAAAGGGTTTAGTATTTTTATATGCTGTACCATGGCCAGCACAAGGCTTATATAGTAAAAAAGAAATTAACTCTGTTGAAGATCTAAAGGGATTAAAATTTAGAGCTTATAATTCTGCAACAATTAGAATAGCTGAACTTACTGGAATGGCTCCAACTAAAATTGAGGCTGCTGAAATTAGTCAAGCTTTTTCAACAGGAGCTGTTGAAAGTATGATCACCTCTCCTACGACTGGAAAAAATTCTAAAATCTGGGAAAATGGAGTAAAATATTTTTATGACATTGCAGCTTGGTTTCCAAAAAACATGATTATTGTGAATAAAGATGCATGGAATAAATTAGACAGTGCAACAAAAGATATTGTAATGAAACAAGCTGCCTTAGCAGAAAGAAAAGGTTGGCAATTATCGAAACAAGGAAACGTTGCAGACAAAAAAGCTTTAGCAAATGCTGGAATGGTAGTTGGAAAAGTAAATGCAACTCTTAAATCTCATTTTGAAAAAGTTGGAGAGACCATGGCAAAAGAATGGACTCAAAAAGCTGGATCAAGAGGTGCTACTGTTTTATCAGCTTATAAATAATTGAGATTAATTAATTAAAGGCCACTTAAATTTTTAAGTGGCCTTAAATTATTATGTTAGAACTATTTGATCAAAATTTAAATAAGCTTTATAAATTTTCTGGTTATATCGCTGCCTTCTTTTTAATTTTAGTAGCTGTCTTTATTTTAATTGGTGTTTCATCAAGGATATTTGGATTTTATATTAGAGGTCTTGCAGAATATTCAGGTTATTGTATGGCCTCAGCCTCTTTTTTTGCTTTAGCTTACACTTTTGTTGAAGGTGGCCATATAAGAATAACATTATTTTTAGAAAAATTTTCGGGACATAAAAAAAGATTATTAGAGATCTGGTGTTTTGGTGTAGCTAGTTTTTTTTCAGGATATTTAGCCTTTTACTTTGTAAAAATGTTAATCATTTCTTATAAATTTCAGGAACGTAGTGAAGGTGCTGATGAAATACTTATTTGGATACCACAAACAAGTGTGGCGATTGGATCAGCTATTTTTTTTATAAGTGTTTTTCACAAGTTTATTTTAAAAATAAAGAATAATTAGATGACTGAAATATTTTTAACGGTATTTTTTATTAGCGTTTTATTATTTTTTTTGGGATCTGGTATATGGGTAGCAATAAGCATGATTGGTGTATCAGCAATAGGAATGATGTTATTTACCTCAAGACCAGTTGGTGATGCTATGGCAACAACTATTTGGGGCACATCATCCTCATGGACATTGACTGCTTTGCCTTTATTTGTTTGGATGGGAGAAATTCTTTTTAGAACAAAACTTTCAGAAAATTTATTTAAAGGTTTATCTCCTTGGATGCAAAAATTACCTGGTGGTTTAATTCATGTAAATGTTGTTGGTTGTGCTTTATTCGCTGCTATATCAGGATCATCCGCAGCAACTGTTGCGACTGTAGGTAAAATGTCTATCCCTGAATTAAGAAAAAGGAAATATCCTGAAAAAATTTTATTAGGAAGTTTAGCTGGATCAGGAACTCTAGGGTTGTTAATACCACCTTCAATTATATTAATAATTTATGGAGTAGCTGTGCAAGAGTCTATCGCAAAATTGTTTATTGCAGGGATTATACCAGGTATAATGATTGCTCTAATATTCATGTCATATGTAATAATTTGGTCTTTAATTAATAAAAAAGAAATGCCAAAAATTCTTGAGGAATACTCATTTTTTGAGAAAATTAAAAGATCCAAGCAACTTTTGCCAGTGATACTATTAATCTTAGCGGTAATTGGATCAATATATACAGGAGTAGCAACTGCTACAGAAGCCGCTTCACTAGGAGTTGTTGGAGCATTAATATTGTCTTTTTTCCAAAAAAGTTTGAATTTAGATACATTTAAATCTTCTTTGTTGGGAGCGACAAAAACTTCATGCATGATTGCATTCATACTCGCAGGTTCAACATTTTTATCTTTAGCTATGGGTTTTACTGGCTTGCCTAGAAATTTAGCTATTTGGATACAGAACATGGATCTTTCACCATATGTATTAATTTTCGTTCTAATGATTTTTTACATAATTTTAGGAATGTTTCTTGATGGAATTTCAGCCGTAGTTCTCACCATGGCTATCATTGAACCAATGATTAGACAAGCAGGGTTTGATATGATCTGGTTTGGAATATTTTTAGTTATAGTAGTTGAGATGGCACAAATTACACCTCCAGTGGGATTTAATTTATTCGTTCTTCAAGGAATGGCTAATAAAGATATGGGATTTATAGCAAGAAGTGCATTTCCTTTATTTTTACTAATGGTTTTGGCAGTAATACTTGTTGTTATTTTTCCAGAGATAGCACTTTGGATGCCTGAACAAATGGTTAAAAATATCAATTAATATTTAGAAGCTTCTCCAGCTATAACAGCTTTTAATTGTTCATACTCTTCACAATTACAACTTTTTAAAACCTCTAATCTTTCAACTGCAAGATTGTGTCTGTCAGTATAAACATAAAGTTCACCTAAATATTCGTTAATACCATTATGTTTTGGATCTATTTCTAAACCCATTAAATAATAAATTTCTGCATCTTTAATGTTGTCTATTTTTCTATTAGCAAATCCTAAATAATTTAATGTATCAGGATCAAAAGGTTTTTCTTTGTTTGCTTTATAAAGATATTTTAGAGCTTCGTTGTACATTTTTTTAGCTTTTTTTTCTTTACCTTTTTTTTCATATTTTTTTGCTTTTTTAATTCTATTGACTGCAGAGTCATAAGAACTTAATTTCTTTGCTCCATCACCACCGCTACTCCCAGCACTAAAAACATTTGTAGTCAAAATGGTGTAGGTAAAGAGTAATAAAATTATTTTTTTAATCATTATAAAAATTTTTTTAATTCATTTAATTTTTTTAATTCTAAGCCATTTTTGACCAAATTGTCTTTTATAGATCTAGCGGTATCTAATGAACTCAGATTATCTCCATGTATACACACAGAGTCAATTTCACAAGGTATTTGCTTTCCACTGTGACAATTAAGCGACTGATTTTTAACCATTTTCAAAACATGCTTTTTTGCTATTTCAGGATCTATGATGAGTGCATGTGATTTTTTTCTAGATACAAGGTTTCCATCATCCTCATAATTCCTATCTGCAAATATCTCACACGCAATTTTCATATCTAATTTTTTTGCTGCTTCTTGCATCCTTGAACCAGTTGGAACTAAGTATATCAGATCCTTATCTATATCTTTGATAGTTTTTGCCAATGTTGTAGCTAAATCAATATCTTCACATGCCATATTGTTTAGAGCTCCGTGAGGTTTTATATGTGATACTTTTTCTCCATGATCAGAAGCAATCCTCTGTAAAATATTATATTGATCTACTATTAATTTATTTATTTCAGATGATGATAAATTCATTCTCTCTCTGCCAAAATTTTCGGGATCATAAAATGATGGATGCGCACCTATACTTACTCCATTATTTTTAGAAATCTCAATGACTTGACTCATGGTTTCCTCATCACCAGCATGATAACCACAAGCAACATTAGCAGAATTTACAATTTTTAATAAATCAGGATCGTGTTTATTAGAGTGATGTTTTGATTTTTCACCTAAATCGCAATTGATATTAATTTCCATAGTTATAATAGTTAAGTATAACATGGCATGATAAAAAATATATTAAATCTTGGTGACGCAGCTTTATACTGCGATTTTGGAAATGAGGTAAATAAAACTACCAATACTCAAGTAATTAAATATTTTCAAAGTATTAAAAAAGAAAATATTGAAGGAATAAACAACCTTACACCATCCTATAATAAGCTGATAATATCATTCGATCTTAAAAAAACTAATTACATAAATTTAAAAAAAAAAATAGAAAACCTTAATGTAGATATTAAAGATAGTTTTAAAAATAAGGAAATTGAAATTCCAGTTTGTAATGATCAAAATTTTTCTTTAGATATTAAGAGATTGGAAAAAAGACTTAAGTTAAGCGTAGAAAAAATCTATGAAAATTTTTATAACAAAAAATTTTTTTGTTATATGACAGGTTTTATTGCAGGTATGCCATTTCTGGGTGATCTCGATAAAAATATGAGAGCAGAAAGACTTGAAACACCAAGAGTTAAAGTGCCTAAAGGATCTGTGGGTTTAACAGAACAATTTGCAAATATTTATACTTTTGAAAGTCCTGGTGGATGGAACATAATTGGTAACACGCCTGTAAATATTTTTGATAGTTCAAATGAAAAAAATCCTAGTTTGATTAATCCAGGTGACACAGTGATTTTTAAAAGTATAACAAAAGATCAATATAAAAACTTTAATGAGTAAAAATTTTTTTAAAATTTTAAGAGCTGGGATTAATACAACCTTCCAAGATCATGGTCGAGATAACCTTTATCATATTGGTATTCCGTTTAGTGGTGCTATGGATAAAAGAAATTATTTACTGGCAAATAAATTAGTAGGAAATAAAACTGAATTACCTGTAATTGAGTTCGCTTACCAAGGCCCTTTATTAGAATTTTCAGGAGAAAGAATTAATATTGCTATTACAGGTGATGTAAACTTTACAATCAAGAAAAATAATAATGATATTAATGGAGCATGTTATCAAACTTTTGAAATAAATAATGGAGATAAAATAGATATCTTGTCTACTAATAAATCTGTTTATGGATATTTAGCTGTGAGTGCTCAATTTGATTTAAAATATCAGTGGTCAAGTTGCTCTACTAACACAAAAGCATATATAGGTGCTAATGAGGGTAGAAAATTAGATAATGACCAAAAAATAAATATTATAAAGATTAATAAAAATTCTAATATTAAAAAATTAAATTATGTTAATACAAGAATAGAAAATATTAGAGTAATTAAAGGAACTAATTTTAATTATTTTTCAGAGCAAGGAAAAAAAAATTTTTTTGAAAAAGAATTTATTATTTCCAAGTTATCTGATCGAATGGGAATGAGATTAGAGGGTTCAAAAATAGAAAATGTAGTTAATACCAATATAAAATCTGAAGGTTTAATAAAAGGTGTAATACAAGTACCAGCAGATGGCAATCCTATTATCATGCTTTCAGATCATGGTACAATTGGAGGATATCCAAAAATAGGAGTTGTGATAAGTGCTGATTATGACAAATTAGTACAATTAACTCCAGGAACAAAAATTAAATTTCAAGAGTGTGAATTATCTAATGCAGAGTCTTTATTTAAGTTGTATGAATTAGAAACTCAAAATTTAATTTCTCAAATTTAAATGAATTTAATTAAAAATTTACCTGGTCCTTTTTTAGTTTTTTTAGGAGCTGTAAGCTTAAGTTTTGGAGGTTTAATAGTTAAATCTTTTGAGGGATCAACTCTTTGGCAAATTTTATTTTGGAGATCATTTTTTTTTATAATTGTAGTCAGTATTTTTCTCTTTATAAGCTATAAAAAAACTGTTTTTAGTGCACTTTATAAATCTGGTCTTCCCGGTTTCATTGGCGGTTTAATCTTATCGATAGGTTTTGTAAGCTATGTATTTGCAATGTATGAAACAACTGTTGCAAATACAAATTTTATTATTCAGACACAAACTCTATTTCTTGCAATTTTTGGATACATTTTTTTGAAAGAAAAAGTTTCAAAACTTACCCTTACTTGTATTGTTATTGCAGTTATTGGAATTATTTTTATGTTAGGAGATTCAGTTACACCAGGTCAAATGACAGGAAACTTAGTTGCATTTATTATGCCTATTTCTTTTGCAATTTTAATTTTGATTGTGAGAAAGTTTCCAGATGTAGATATGATTCCACTTCAGTTAGTTGCAGGTATTTTTGCTACATTAGTTGGTTTAATAATGTCACCAACTATAACGATATCAACTTATGATATCTTTTTGGGTTTTTTAGCAGGTTTTTTTCAATTAGGATTTGGTTTTATTTTTATAACTATTGGTGCTAGATCAACCCCGTCAGCTTTTGTGGGAATAATAATGTTAACTGAAGCTGTATTGGGACCTTTTTGGGCCTGGTTATTTGCAAATGAAAATCTCCCAATTTCTGTCCTAATTGGAGGATCAATAGTTATAACAGCTGTAGTAATACAATTTTTGGATAAGTTTATTGCTAAAAAGCAGACACAATAAACATTTAAGTTCATCTAAATTTGTGGTATATATTCCTTCAACGGGAGAGACTACAAAAAATCGTAGCGCCGAAGGAGCAACCACCCAGGAATCTCTCAGGCAAAAAGGACCGTAGCATATTAATTCTGGAAAGAGATTTAATTCTCGCCGAAGGAGTAATACTCTCAGGCAAATATACAGATGGGTAAAAGAATTAATATGGAAATAAAAAAAACATCTTTATATCAATTGCATCAAGATAGTAAGGCAAAGTTTGTTGAATTTGCTGGCTATCAAATGCCCATTCAATATTCAGATGGAATAGTTGAAGAGCATAAATTTACAAGAAATCATTCAGGTATCTTTGATGTTTCTCACATGGGTCAATTGTTTTTATATGGAGACGAGAAATTAATTGAGGATTTAGAAAAAATTTTTCCATTAAATTTAAAAGATTTAAAGTTGAATCATTCAAAATATAGTTTTTTAATGAATGACGAGGCAGGAATATATGATGATTTAATTATAACCAAAATTGAGCAAGGTTTTTTGATTATTTTAAATGCTGCATGTAAAGAAAATGATTTTAAAATTTTAAGTAAATTATTAAATAATAAATATAAAATGGTCTTGGATGAAAAAAGATCTTTAATCGCTATCCAAGGACCTAAATCAGTAAAAATATTAAATGATTTTATTAACGGTGTAAAAGATTTATCGTTTATGTCAGGCAATTGGTTTTTGTTTAAAGAACAAAAAATTTATATTACAAGATCTGGTTATACAGGAGAAGATGGATTTGAAATTTCTCTACCTAACGATCAAGCTGAAAAGTTTACAAAAAAATTGATTGAAAAAGGAGCAAAACTAATTGGTCTTGGTGCAAGAGATACTCTTAGATTGGAAGCAGGCTTATGTTTGTACGGTCATGAATTGGATAAAGATAAAACACCAGTTGAAGCAAATTTAAAATGGGCTATTTCAAAAGAGAGAATTTCAAAAGGAAATTTTATTGGATCAAATAAAATCTATAAACAACTAAATGACGGTGTTAGCAAAATCAGAGTTGGCGTTAAGCCTGAGGGAAAAATAATTGCCAGAGAAAAAACTAAGATATTTAATCAATCAGATTTACACATAGGTGAGATAACCAGTGGAACGTTTGGCCCAAGTGTAAATGGACCAGTTGCAATGGGTTATGTTGAAAATGAATTTTCAAAAAAAGATACGAAAGTTTTTTTAGAAGTAAGAGGAAAAAAATACCCGGCAAATATTTGTGGTTTACCGTTTTATAAAAAAAGTTATGTGAAAGGAGCAAACAAATGAGTGAGGTAAAATACTCTAAGGAACATGAATGGATTAAATTAGAGGGAGATATAGCTATTGTTGGAATTACTAAGCATGCAACTGAAATGCTTGGAGATATAGTTTTTGCAGAACTTCCAGAAAAAGGTTCTAATGTTGAAAAAGATGGTACAGCTGGTGTGGTAGAGTCAACTAAAGCAGCTAGCGATGTATACACTCCTGTGAGTGGTGAAGTAGTTGATACTAATCAAGCTATAGTAGATGATCCATCAAAGATTAATCAAGACCCAGAAGACTCAGCTTGGTTTTTTAAACTTAAAATAAAAGATCCATCAGAAATGGATACTTTAATGAATAAAGACGATTACGATAAATTTGCAAAGGAGACTTCAGCATAATGTTACCAAATTCAGAAAAAGATTTTTTAAAAAGACATATTGGTCCTTCAGAGGAAGACCAATCAAAAATGTTAAAAGAATTAAATTATCAATCGCTAGATGATTTGATTGACAATACTGTTCCAGAAAAAATAAAGTTTAAAGGTGAACTTAATATTGGTGACTCAAATTCAGAGTACGAAGCGTTAAGAAAGTTACGAGCGATTTCGAAAAAAAATCAAGTTTACTCAAATTTTATTGGCATGGGTTATTATGGAACGTATACACCTTATGTAATTTTGAGAAATATACTGGAAAATCCAGGGTGGTATACTTCCTACACACCTTATCAGCCTGAGGTAGCACAAGGAAGACTTGAGATGTTATTGAACTTTCAACAAATGATTGTTGACTTTACAGGAATGGATATTGCCAATGCTTCTTTATTAGATGAAGGCACAGCAGCAGCAGAGGCCATGGGTCTAAGTCACAGATTAAATAAAAAAGATAGTAATTTAGTTTTTGTTTCTGAAGATTGTCATCCTCAAACTATAAATGTAATTCAAACAAGAGCTGAACCTATGGGTTTAAAAGTTTTAGTTGGTAGAGAAGATGAAGTTTTAGATCAAATAAACGAGGATTTAGTTTGTGGAATTTTGCAATATCCAGGAACTTTAGGAGATATTAAAGACCCAAGTGAAGCAATTAGCAAAATTCACAAAAAGAATGGGAAGGCTGTATTAGCTTGTGATCTGTTAGCCCTAGCAAAATTAAAAACGCCAAGAGAACTTGGTGCCGACATTGCAGTTGGAAGCTCTCAAAGATTTGGTATTCCAATGGGATATGGAGGTCCACATGCAGCTTTTTTTGCTACAAAAGATGAGTTTAAAAGATCAATGCCGGGAAGGATTGTTGGTGTATCAGTTGATAGACATGGTAATAAAGCATACAGGTTATCATTACAAACGAGAGAGCAACATATTAGAAGAGATAAGGCGACGAGTAATATTTGTACTGCCCAAGCTTTATTAGCAATTGTGTCAGCAGCGTATGCTATTTATCATGGTCCGGATGGAATTAAAAATATTTCAGAAAGAGTGTCTCAATTAGCAAAAAGTTTTGCTGATAAAATAAAACAATCTGGCTACGAGCTTTATTCGAATAATTTTTTTGATACTGTAACGATTATTACTAAAGAAAAGACTGATCAAATTTATAAGAATGCTTTGAATCAGAGAGTTAATATTCGAAAAGTAAATTCTGAAATGCTTGCTGTTTCATTTGATGAGAGAAAAAATGTATATAGAGTAAATCAACTATTAAAAATCTTTAATGCAGCAGAATCAATCAAAAAAGAAGATCCATCGGTAAGTTTACCTAATCTTCCAAAAAATTTATTAAGAACTTCAAAATATTTAGAACATCCAGTTTTTAACTCATATCACTCCGAAACTGAAATGCTTAGATATTTAAAAAGATTAGAAGATAAAGATATAGCATTGAATAGAACTATGATTGCACTTGGTTCTTGTACAATGAAATTAAATGCTGCTGCCGAAATGATCCCAATATCATGGAAAGAATTTGCAGAACCTCATCCGTTTGTACCAATTGAACAAATGGAAGGTTTTAGAGATTTATTTACTGATCTAAAAAATTGGTTGCGTTCTATAACTGGTTTTTCAGGTGTTTCTTTGCAACCTAATGCAGGTGCTCAAGGTGAGTATGCGGGCTTAATGGTTATTAGAAAGTATCATTTAG
>CACKMG010000005.1 GCA_902601235.1 uncultured Pelagibacteraceae bacterium | reverse complement strand
AATCTTACAAAAATTAAATAAGAGAAAAATAAATCTCATATTAATTGACAAAAGATTTAAAAAAAAAATTAGAAAAAAAAACATAAAATATTTTGAAATAAACCTTAAAGATAAAAAAAAATTAGAAAAATTATTTAAATTCTACCGAGTAGATGTAGTACTAAACCTTGCTTCAAATAACCCAAATTACCCCCAAAATAGCTATCACAAACACTACCTAGAAAATATCAATAATTCTAAAAACTTAATTGATGTTTTAACAAAATATAAAAATGAAGTTAGATTTATATCTTGTAGTTCGTCAAGAATTTTTAGAAAGAAAAACGGGCTAGTAAATGAAAATTCTAATATATCTGCAAATGATTTTTATAGTAAATTCAGAATAGAAACTAATGATTATCTTATTAAGAAAAAAAAAAGAAATAAAAATTTTGATTTTACAAATGTAATTTTATTTAATCATGACTCATTATTCAGAAGTAACAGATTTCTTCTACCAAGAGTGATTTTTGCTTTAATCTCTAAAAACCAAAAATTTTTAGACGAAATTATAAAAGAAAATATTGTAATGGATTATAGTCATGCAGAAGACATATGTAATGCTTTAATAAAAATCTTATTTTTAAAAAAAAAAATAAATAATATTATACTCAGTTCAGGTAAGAAAACTTATGTTAATGATATTATAAAATATTTAATTAAAAAAAATAAATTAGACTTAAAATTGAATTTTAATAAGATTAAAAAAAGATATTGTGTAATTGGAAATAATACTTACGCCAAAAAAACTTTGAAGTGGAAAATTAAAAAGAACATTTTTTTAGCCGCTCAAGAAATTTTTGAAAAAATTAAAAAATAAAGACAAAATTACAATAAAAGTTATTATTTGCCTGATAATGCTTTTTCAAGATATTTCTTATTCAATTTGCAGTCTTTATATCCTTGTTTGACAACATTTAAATATCTCTCGGTTGGAAACATAAAAGGTGTTTTTTTAACCATTGTGTATGTCATTATTTTTTTTCCCTTATATAAAAAATAATACTTTTTATATAAAATTGGAAAATCTTCATATACATCTAGTTTCTTTTCATCGCTCTTTGATATCTCAAACAATCCACCAGGGACTGTAGAATTTCTTTTTGCCTCAATGTCTGCAGCTCTATATTTGCTTCTAAAAGTTAATCTAAAATTTTTAAGATTAATTTTTTTTAAAAAAATACTATCTTTACATCTTCTTTTCATTTGAAAATGATGAAGATTACTTCCATATGCAAAATAAAGCATTATCTTTCTACAATTTCTAATTTCATTTTATTTATAAACTCTAATATTTGGGAATTGCATTCATCAATTTTAGATTGTTTTTCAGATCGAATTACTATTGATACTCCAAGCTTACCTGCCTGAAAAAAGGGATAACTTCCTATCTCAACATCTTTATTTTTTTCTTGAACACTACTCAGTAAATGAGCTATTTCACTTTCAACTGTTCTTAAACTTATTGTGTGACTTAATATTGGTTCACCTCCTACTATTTTATTTTTTAAACCACCTAACATTGATTTTAAAATTGAGGGGACTCCCGGTAAACAAAAAACATTTTCAATTTTAAATCCTGGGGCTCCACTTGTTGGATTTAATATCAACTCAGCACCTTTCGGCATCCATACCATTTTTTGTCGACCTTCATTGAATTCGCCTGGTTTATAATAGGATTCTAATATTTTGAATGCATCCTTATGAACTTCATATTTTCTATTAAATGCTTTTGAAACTGCCTGTGCTGTAATATCATCGTGAGTAGGTCCTATTCCACCAGTTGTAAAAACATAATCAAAAGTTTTTCTTAATATGTTTAGAGCTTCAACTATAATTTTTTCTTCATCTGGGACAACTCTTACCTGATTTACTTTAACACCAATAGAATTCAACCAGACAGCTAATGTACTAGTGTTGGTATCTTGTGTTCTTCCTGAAAGAATTTCATTACCAATAATTAATATAGCGGCATTTACTTTTGTGTTTTTGCTCATTTTATATGTATAATTTGAAAATGGAATTTACCAAGTCTTTAATAAAAGGCAAATTAATCAAAAGATATAAACGCTTTTTCGTAGATATTAAAATAGATAAACAAAAAATTACTGCTCACTGTCCTAATACTGGATCAATGAAAGGTTTATTAGATGAAGGAAATGAAGTTTATTTAATAAAGAATAATGACCCTAAAAGAAAACTCAAATATACATTAGAGATTATCAAAACTAAAAAAAATCTAGTGGGTGTTAACACTCATATGGCTAACAAAATTGTTAATCACGCTATTTCAAACAATCTTATTAATGAGTTGCAAAATGTAAACGAGATAAAACCAGAAGTTTTTTTTAATAAAGAAACAAGGTTTGATTTTTTAATTGAAAAAAATAAGCAAAAAAGTTTTATTGAGGTTAAAAATGTTACTCTATTTAGAGATAAAAAAACTGCTGAATTTCCTGATGCTATAACCTCAAGAGGATCAAAGCATCTATTGACCCTTATTGATGCTATAAAAAAGGGTTACAAATCTTATTTAATTTTTCTTGTTCAAATACAAAATATGGAAAACTTTAAAATTGCTAAGGATATTGATCCTGAATATTATAGAAATTATCATATTGCAAAAAAAGCAGGTGTTAATTTTTTAGCATATAGGTGTAATATAAACTCAAAAAAAATTTTTATAGAAAAAAAACTAAAAATAATAAATGAGTGAATATTCTGAAAAATTTGAAAAAATGCGAGTAGCTGGAAAACTGGCTGCTCAAACATTAGATATGTTAACAGAATATATTAAAGAAGGTATTTCAACTAATTACATAGATAAACTTGGTTACGAATATATTAGAGATAATGGAGGTTACTCTGCCCCACTTTTTTATCGGGGATTTAAAAAATCTTTGTGTACATCACTAAATCATGTTGTATGTCACGGAATTCCCACTGAAGATAGAATTTTAGAAGAAGGTGATGCACTTAATGTAGATGTCACTGCTATTATCAATGAACATTATGGTGATACAAGTAGAATGTTTTGTATAGGTAAAACTTCTGTAAAATTAAATAACTTAATAGAAACAACTTATGAATCAATGATGAGAGCAATCAAAATATTGAAACCGGGTGTTAAACTTGGTGATATCGGTAATGAAATTCAAACATATGTTGAGAAAAAAGGTTTTTCAGTTGTAAGAGATTTTTGTGGTCATGGAATTAGTACAACTTTTCATGAGTCACCAAATATATTACACTATGGAAGTAAAAATACTGGAATTGAGCTTAAACCAGGAATGACTTTTACAATCGAACCTATGATCAATGCAGGAAAATTTGATGTTAAAATGTTAAATGATGGTTGGACTGCTGTAACTAAAGATAAATCTTTATCAGCACAATTTGAACATACTTTAGGAATTACGGAAAATGGTTATGAAATCTTTACAGAATCTGTTAAAGGATATTCTAAACCACCATACAATTAATGATAAAAAGATATTCTCGTAAAGAACTTAATGATATTTGGTCAGAAGAAAATAAATATAAGATTTGGTTAGAAGTTGAAATAGCAGCAGCACAAGCTATGGAAAAGCTTGGTCAAATTCCTAAAGGTGTGTCATCTACTGTTAGAAAAAAAGCGAAAATTAATGTTAAGAGAATACATCAAATTGAAAGCCAAGTTAAACACGATGTAATTGCTTTTCTTACTTCTGTAACAGAAAAAGCAGGAATTAAAGCAAGATATCTTCATCAAGGGATGACTTCATCTGATGTGGTAGATACTAGCTTTAATTTACAATTAGTTCAATCTGGCAAAGTAATTCTTAAAAATTTAGATCAAATTTTAAAAGTTTTAAAAAGACAAGCAAGAAAATATAAATTTACTCCATGTATGGGTAGAAGTCATGGTATTCATGCTGAACCTATTACTTTTGGATTAAAGTTGGCATCGTTTTATGAGGAATTTAAAAGAAATAAAAAAAGATTATCCGATGCGATTAATGAAATATCGACATGTGCAATTTCTGGAGCAGTAGGAACATTTGCAAATATTAATCCTAATGTTGAGAAACATGTTGCTAAAAAACTAAATTTAAAAGTTGAACCCATATCAACACAAATAATTCCTAGAGATAGACATGCATTTTATTTTTCAGTGTTAGGTATAATTGCTGGATCAATAGAAAGAATTGCTATCGAAATAAGACATCTTCAAAGAACAGAAGTGTATGAATTACAAGAATACTTTTCAAAAAATCAAAAAGGTTCGTCAGCAATGCCTCACAAAAAAAATCCTATTCTGAGTGAAAATCTTACTGGTCTTGCTAGAATGGTAAGAAGTGCAGTTACCCCTGCTCTTGAAAATATCGCGTTGTGGCATGAAAGAGACATTTCGCATTCAAGTGTAGAGAGAAACATAGGGCCAGATGCTAATATAACTCTAGATTTTGCATTAGTAAGATTGAGTAATATTTTAGATAATATGATTGTTTATCCTAAAAAAATGTTACAAAATTTAAAATTAAATAAAGGACTTATTTTTTCTCAAGAACTTATGTTGGAATTAACTAAGACAGGTTTGAGTAGAGAAAAATCTTATAAAATAGTTCAAACTTATGCAAAAAAATGCTTTGCAGAAAACTTAGACTTATTTGAAGTTATCCAATCTGATAAATATATAATGACTAGAATTTCTCAAAAAAAATTAAGATCTATTTTTAGTTATTCAAAGCATTTCAAAAATGTAAATTTAATTTTTAAAAGAGTATTTAAATAATGAAAAAAGGTAAAAAACTTTATGAAGGTAAAGCAAAAATAATTTATGCTACTTCAGATAAAAATTTAGTTATTCAATATTTCAAAGATGATGCGACTGCATTCAATAATCAGAAAAAAAGCAACATAGAGGGCAAAGGTGTTTTAAATAATAGAATTTCTGAACATATTCTCTCCAATTTATCCCAAGTAGGAATTAAAAATCATTTAGTTAAAAGACTTAATATGAGAGAGCAATTAGTAAAACTTGTAGATATTATCCCAATAGAATTTATTGTAAGAAACATTGCAACAGGCTCATTGACAAAAAGATTAGGTATTGAAGATGGGACTGTATTAAAAGGTCCACTGATCGAGTATTGTCTTAAGGATGATAAACTTGGTGATCCAATAATTAGTAAAGAGCACATACTAACTTTTAATTGGTTGAGTAAAACTCAATTAAATTTTGTTGATAACAATTTAAGACGATTAAATGATTTTCTTTTAGGAATGTTCAGAGGTGTGGGTATTAAACTTGTCGATTTTAAAGTTGAATTTGGTTTTACTAATGAAAGCAACAAAAGTGAAATCGTTTTAGCTGATGAAATAAGTCCTGACACTTGTAGATTATGGGATTCTATTACAGAAAAAAAATTGGACAAAGATAGATTTAGAAAAGATTTAGGAGATTTAATTCCAGCATATACCGAGGTAGCAAAAAGATTGGGGATTTTACACGAACAATCAAATGTCGCTGCAGTAAATGTTACAAAATTATCTTCTGTAAAAAAAAGAAAATAAATGAAAATTTCAGCAATTATAACTCTTAAAAAAGACGTTTTAGATCCTCAGGGAAAAGTTATTCATCAAACTTTGGATGGTATGGGTTTTAAGAATATTGAAGAAGTTAGACAAGGGAAATATTTTGAAATAGATGTAAAAGAAAATGATCCGTCAAAAGCTAAAGTAATTGTAGAAGATATGTGTAAAAAACTTTTAGCTAATCTTGTAATTGAGAACTTCAAAATTATTGAAACACAATAATTAATGAAATCATCAGTAATTACATTCCCTGGTTCAAATTGTGATAGAGATATGGATGTAGCTTTAAAAAAATTTGGTTTTAATAATCAAATGGTTTGGCACAATGATAATGAACTTCCAAAAGGTGATTTAGTTATTTTACCTGGTGGTTTTTCCTATGGAGATTACCTTAGATGTGGAAGTGTTGCTTCAAAATCAAAGATAATGAAATCTGTTATTGATTTTGCAAATTCTGGCGGACTTGTAATGGGAATATGTAATGGTTTTCAAATATTGGTTGAAACTGGTTTAGTGCCAGGTGTTTTATTGAGAAATAAATATCTAGAATTCATTTGCAAAAATGTTTTCGTAAAAATTGACAATAAAGATAATCCTTATTTTAAGAATCTTGATAAAGAAGTTTTAGAATTACATATAGCTCATAATGAAGGTAATTATTTTTGCACAAATGACCAGTTAAAAGAAATTGAAGATAATAATCAGATAGCAATTTATTATTCAAATGAAAAAGGACAAACATATGAGAAAGATAATCCTAACGGTTCAACTAAAAATATTGCTGGTATTTTTAATAAACGTAAAAATGTTTTAGGAATGATGCCACATCCAGAGAGAATGATTGATAAATATTTATCTGGAGAAGATGGGTCTTTGTTTTTTAAAAATTTGATTAAGAATATTAAATAATGGAAATAAACGAAAAAATAGCAATAGATCATGGATTAAAAAAAGATGAATTTAAAAAAATTTGTGAGTTGTTAAAAAGAACACCTAATATTACAGAACTAGGAATATTTTCTGCAATGTGGAATGAGCATTGTTCTTATAAATCCTCAAGACTTCATCTTAAAAAATTACCAACAAAAGGAAAAAGAGTAATTCAAGGTCCAGGGGAAAATGCTGGAGTAATAGATATTGATGATGGAGATGCTATAGTTTTCAAAATTGAAAGTCACAATCATCCTTCATTTATTGAACCATATCAAGGGGCTGCAACTGGTGTTGGTGGTATAATGAGAGATGTTTTTACAATGGGCGCAAGACCAATTGCAAATTTAAATTCAATTCATTTTGGTTCACCACAGAATAAAAAAACTAAAAACTTGTTAAGAGGGGTTGTTCATGGCATTGGTGGATACGGTAATTGTATGGGTATACCTACAGTAGCAGGTCAAACATCATTTGATAGTTCCTATAATGGAAACATTTTGGTTAATGCTATGACTTTAGGTTTAGTCAAAAAAGATAAAATTTTTTACTCAAAAGCGGCTGGATTAGATAAACCAGTAATTTATGTTGGATCAAAAACTGGTAGAGATGGAATACATGGAGCAAGTATGGCTTCAGCAAGCTTTGATGAAAAAATTGAGGAAAAAAAACCTACAGTTCAAGTTGGAGATCCTTTCACAGAAAAACTTCTTCTTGAAGCTTGTCTAGAATTAATGTCTGGAGACTCGGTAATTGCTATTCAAGACATGGGTGCAGCAGGTCTAACATCATCAAGTATTGAAATGGCATCAAAAGGAAATCTAGGAATTGAGATAAACCTCAATAAAGTTCCTTGTAGAGAAAGTAAGATGACACCTTACGAAATTATGCTTTCAGAAAGTCAAGAGAGAATGTTAATAGTTTTAGAAAATGGAAAAGAAGATTTAGCTAAAAAAATATTTGATAAATGGAATTTAGATTTTGCTATTATTGGAAAAACAACAAATACAAAAAATATAGAATTATATTTTGATAATAAACAAGTAGCTAAAATTCCTATAAATACTTTAGTTGAGAATTCACCTATGTATGACAGAAAATGGAAAAAAACGAAACTCCCAAAAAAAAATAAAATCAAAAAAGAAACTTTAACTAAATTAAATATTAAAGATTTATTAAAAAAAATCTTATCTCATCCAAATATTTCTAGTAAAGAATGGATTTGGCAACAATATGATCATACTGTAATGGGTGATACAATCCAAAAACCTGGAGGAGACTCTGGTGTTGTAAGAGTTCATGGAACTAATA
Organism: uncultured Pelagibacteraceae bacterium; assembly: GCA_902601235.1. Classification (GTDB taxonomy): domain Bacteria; phylum Pseudomonadota; class Alphaproteobacteria; order Pelagibacterales; family Pelagibacteraceae; genus Pelagibacter. Next base: position 38,416 of record CACKMG010000005.1, on the reverse strand, counting down.
AAGCAGTTGCAACAACAGTTGACTCATCAGCTGTTTATTGTTGGGCCCATCCACTTACAGGAGGAAAACAAGTTGTTTGTGAAAGTTGGAGAAACCTAATTTCAGTTGGAGCTACACCTATAGCAATTACAAATTGTTTAAATTTTGGAAGTCCCGAAAATGAAGATAATATGGGAGAGTTTGTTGAATGTGTTGAAGGAATTAGGGAGGCTTGTGAATATTTAAAATTTCCAGTCGTCTCTGGAAATGTATCTTTCTATAATCAAACTAAAGAAGTAGGAATTAAACCCACTCCAGCTATTGGTGGAGTGGGTTTGATAAAAGATTATAACCAAATGATTACAATGGATTTCAAAGAAATAAATAATTTAGTTTTGATAATTGGAAAAACGGAGGGACATTTAGATCAAAGTTTATTTGCGAGATCTATTTTGGATGAAAAAAATGGACCACCTCCAGAAATAAATCTCTTTAATGAAAAAAACAATGGTGAAACACTTCTTCAATTAATTGATAACAATTTGATCAAAAGTGCACATGATATTTCCCTTGGTGGTATAGCAACTGCAATAAGTAAAATGTGTATAAAAAGTAATAAAGGTTTTGAATTTAATAAAATGAATCATTTAATGAGTGAAATTGAATATTTATTTTCTGAAGATCAGGGAAGATATATTATAGAAATTAATCCCAAAAATTTCAAAAAAGTTACTGAAATTTTAGAAAAAAATTCAGTTCATTTTGATGAATTAGGTAAAATTATAGATAATTTTATGATTGTTAATCAAATGACAAAAGTTACAATTGACGAATTAAAATCTTACAATAAAAATTGGTTAGATAATTACATGAGTTCATAATGGCAATGGATTTAAAAGAAATTGAAAAACATATAAAAGAGGCAATTCCTGATGCTTTAGTTGATATTCAAGATTTAGCAGGTGACGGCAATCATTACTCTGCTACTGTTACTTCTTCTAAATTTTCGGGCAAGACTAAAATAGAACAACATAAGATGGTTTATAATTCTTTAAAAGGTAAGATGGGAAATGAATTACACGCTCTAGCAATAAAAACAAAGGAACAATAATGGATGATCAAACAAAAAACTTAATTCAAAATCATATTGACACTAATGAAGTTTGTTTATTTATGAAAGGTACACCAGATGCACCACAATGTGGATTTTCCATGGCGGTATCAAATATTTTGAAAATTTTAGAGGTAAACTTCAAAGGTATTAATGTTCTAGAAAATCAATCATTAAGAGAGGGTATTAAAGTTTTTAGTGATTGGCCTACTATCCCACAACTTTATATTAAAAAAGAATTCATAGGTGGTTGTGATATTGTCAAAGAGATGTATGAAAATGGAGAATTAAAAAAAATATTTGAAAATCAAGGCATTAATTATAAGAAATAATTATTTTAATTTATTTTTTTTAAAAACACATAATAAAGACTTACCAATAAAATTTAATAGAACAATATCCAATATCTTTGATATTGGAATTAAAAGATTCCATAAAAAAACTTTACTCTTTAAATTAGAATGTTTTAAAGAAAATATTTTATTTAATAATAGAAAAAACCCCAACTTCTAATAGAGAACCAGTTAAATAATCTTTAATAAGTGAAATTTGATATTTTCTAAAATTAGATGCAGCATCAAAATGTTCTAATTCAAACCCATCATATTTTATTTTTTTCATTTTTTAATATAAGTAATATTTAATTAATTATAGTTCTAATTTTTTTTGAAAAAAATTTTCGTAAAAGACTCAATAAACTAAACTTTCGCAAATTCTCATTTTTTATAATTTCGTAATCTATATTATTCTCCCAATAAAGCTCGAAAACCATACTCGATCTAAAAGTATCTCGAAATTTTTGTGCGGTATTAACAGAAAATATTGGGTGAAAAAATTCAAATCGCTCAGATAACAAAATTTTTGAACTTATATCATCATAATCAACTTGCCATGCATGATCTGTTCTATTTTCAAAACAAAAATTATCTTCTAATTTAGTAGGTAATTCTAAATAACCTTTTTTTGCAACTCTCTCTAATTCACTTATAAATAATTTAACATTCTTAATATGTTCTAGTACATGACTTGCAAATACAAAATCAAATTCATTATCTTTAAAAGGTAATTCTTTTTTATCTTTATCTAATTTAATAAAATTTCTATCTTTGTGGTGATTAGTATAATCCACAATATCACATAAAGTAGTTGCATATTTATTTGCCTCTATACCACAACCAATATCCAAAATTTTCCAATTATTGTTTTCTGAAAGTAAATTATTTATGAACTTTAAAGATGTTCTTTTAATCAAACTAATTATCTCGAATAATATTCAATTACTAAATTAGGTTCCATTACTATAGGATATGGAACTTCTTCAAATTTTGGAATTCTAATAAATTTAAATTTTTTATTCTTTTCATCTAACTGGATATATTCAGGGGCTTCTCTCTCTTTATTTGCTAAAGCAATATCTATAATTGCAAGTTGTTTTGATTTATCTCTTATTTCTACTGTATCTTCCTCTTTAACCATATAACTAGAAATATTCACTTTTTTACTATTTACTTTTACATGGCCATGATTAATTAATTGTCTAGCGGAAAAAATAGTTGTTGCAAATTTTGCTCTGTAAATAACTGCATCTAGTCTTCTTTCTAACAAGCCTATCAAATTTTCACTAGTATCACCTTTTAACATGCTTGCTTTTCTGTAAATGTTTCTAAATTGCCTTTCATTTATATTGCCATAGTATGCTTTAAGTTTTTGCTTAGCTTGCAATTGAATTCCAAAATCTGATGGCTTAGATGTTCTCGATTGACCATGTTGACCAGGTCCATAAGCTCTTTTATTATAAGGACTTTTGGGTCTTCCCCATAAATTTACTTTTAATCTTCTATCTACTTTATGTTTAGAGTTTAATCTTTTTGTCATTTAATAGAGGGTTTTATAAACTTACACACTATTTTGTCAATCAACGTTTTTTACCCAAACTTGCAAATACACCTGATAATATACGCGTTTCCTTATCAGACAGATCCATTTTATAAAAAATATTTCTTAAGTTCTCAATCATTTTTGGTCGCTTTTCATTTGGTTTGAAAAAATTTATTTCATCCAAATTTTTAATGCAAAGATTCAACATTGATTGTATTTCTTTTTTACTTGCTGATTTTACTTTTTTTGATTTTTTAAATGGGACGTTTTTTAGTTTAATAATACCAGCAACATATTGTGCGATAATTATTAAACTATGGGATAAATTAAGAGATTTAAAATCAGGATTTGTGGGTATTTGTAGAGTATAATTAGCGTAGCTTATCTCATCATTTGACAAACCTGATGCCTCTGATCCAAATAAAAAACCAATTTTCTTTTTAAAATTAATCTTTTTTAAATCTTCTAAATTAATATGTTTGATATTTTTATTTCTAAACCTTGCTGAAGTAGCAATAACTATATCAATATTACTTATAGCTTTTTCTAAATTATTATAATTTTTACTTTGTTTAATGATATCTTTGGCACCTACTGACGTAGCTATAATTTTATCATTTGGAAAAATAGGTTTAGGATTAATCAAAACCAAATTCTTAAAGTTAAAGTTTTTAATTGCTCGAGCGCATGCACCTATATTTTCTGATAATTGTGGTTTATGTAGAATAAAAGAGATATTATTTTTACTCATTAATTACACTATTAAGGTGTTTCTCATTTATTTACTAGCAGGTGCATTATCTTTAAATAGTTTATAATCTAGACTATCAATCAATGCTTTAAATGAAGCATCAATTATATTTGTGGATACACCAATAGTAAACCAATTTTTTCCTTGAGAGTCTGTACTTTCAATTGAAACTCTTGTAACAGCTTCAGTTCCAGTATTTAAAATTCGAACTTTATAGTCAACCAATTTTAAATCCTTCAAATATTTAGAGTACTTTGCTAATCGATCAACATTTTGTCTTATAGCATTATCCAGAGCATTTACTGGACCATTACCCTCTCCTTCGCAGATAATTTTTTCTCCATCTACTTCTAATTGAGCTTTTGCAGAAGAAACTATTACCCCAGATTTATTTTTTTTAACTGAAACGTCATATTCATTAATAGATATATATCTTGGTATTTCTCCAATAATTCTTCTAGCTAATAATTCAAATGATGCATCAGCTCCATCATAGCTATAACCAATAAATTCTCGATCTTTAACCTCATCCAACAATTTTATAATTTTAGGATCATTTTCTTTAATATCAATTTTAATATTTTTTAATCTTGAGATTATATTTGATTTACCTGATTGATCAGAGACAACAATATTTCTCGAGTTTCCGACTTCTTCAGGATTTATATGTTCATATGTTTTTGGGTCCTTTTGAACAGCAGATACATGTAATCCTCCTTTATGAGAAAAAGCAGCAGCACCCACATAAGGTAAATGTTGATTAGGTTTTCTATTTAAAATTTCATCCAACAATCTTGAACAATCAGTTAAATTTTTAATATTGTTAGATTTTATTCCAATTTCAAATTGAGATGAAAAATCTTTCTTTAAAAATAATGTTGGAATAAGTGACATTAAATTCGCATTTCCACATCTTTCACCTAATCCATTAATTGTACCCTGAATATGTCTTACACCTGATAATACTGCAGCTAAAGAATTTGCAACAGCGTTGCCAGTATCATTGTGTGCATGAATACCCAAATTTTTTCCAGGAACTACTTTTGATACTTCAGATACAATTTTAGAAATCTCGTGAGGTAGTGTACCTCCGTTAGTGTCACACAATACAATCCATCTTGCACCTTGATCAAAAGCTGCTTTTATACATGAAAGTGCATATTTTGGATTTGCTTTATAGCCATCAAAAAAATGCTCTGCATCAAACATAAATTCTTTTTTTGCTTTAACAAAATGTTTGGCACTTTCACTGATATTTTCTAAATTTTCTTCATTAGTAATACCTAATGCGACATCAACATGAAAATCCCATGATTTTCCAACTAAGCATACTGCTGAAGTATTTGAATTCATCAATGCTGATATTCCTGTATCGTTTTCTGCACTTCGGCCTGATCTTTTTGTCATTCCGAAACATGTAAGTTTTGCATTTTTAAAATTATGTTTTTTTTGAAAAAATTCGGTATCAGTTGGGTTTGCACCAGGCCAACCACCTTCAATATAATCAACACCTAAATTATCTAATGCAGATGCAATTTTATCTTTATCCTCAATAGAAAAATCTACTCCTTGTGTTTGAGCACCATCTCTTAGTGTTGTATCAAAAATATATAACCGCTCTTTACTCATTTAAATTTCCAAAGTGTTTTACCATCTTTATCTTCTATTAAAACACCTTTATTTAAAAGTTCATCTCTAATTCTATCAGCTTCATTATAATCTTTGTTTGCTCTGGCCTTGTTTCTTAAATCAATTTTACTATTAATCTCTGACTCGCTAATTGTAGTTTTATCTTTTTTATATTTTTCCCATTGCTGATTATTTTCATTAAATAAACCTATAAACTTACATGCTGATATAAATAATTCTTTATCCTCGCCTTTATATGCTTTTTCATAAAGTTGATGCAAGTTAGCAATATAGCCAGGAGTATTTAAATCTTCATGTAAAGGTTTCAAAACTTCTTCTGTTACTTGGACAGATTTTATATCTGATGAATAAATTCGATACCACTTATCTAAAGTATTTTGACAATCATTTATTAATTTATCGTTCCAATCTAATGGTTGTTTATAATGAGCACTCATCAATGCTAATCTAATTATTTGTCCGCTCATTTTGTTTCTATAATCTTTAATTTTTAAAATATTTCCTTGAGACTTAGCCATTTTTTCATTGGATATTGTAATAAATGCATTATGTATCCAAAAATTTGCAAAAATTTTAGAGGCATTTGCACACCTCGATTGAGCAATTTCATTTTCATGATGAGGGAAAATTAAATCTATACCACCTCCATGAATATCAAATTCATTTCCTAAGAATTTTTTTGACATTGCAGAACATTCTAAATGCCACCCAGGCCTTCCTTTTCCCCAAGGAGAATTCCATGAAGGTTCATTTGTATTTGATGGTTTCCACAATACAAAATCTTCTGAATTTTTTTTATTTTCACTAACCTCTACTCTAGATCCAGCTATTAAATCATCTAACTTTTTATTGGATAATTTTCCATAGTCAGAAAATTTTTTTACTTCAAAATAAACATGATTATTATTTTCATAAGCAAAACCTTTTTTGATTAATTGATTTATCATTTCAATCATCAAATCAATATGATCAGTAGCCTTAGGTTCATGAGTAGGATTTTCACAATTTAAAAACTTACAATCTTCAAAAAAGCTTGATGTTATTTTTTCAGTCAATTCTTTCATGGATATTTTTTGATCATGGGAAGCTTTAATGATCTTGTCATCAATATCTGTAATATTTCTAACATAAGTTACTTTTGAAAAATTGTTTTTGAGAATTTTAAAAAGAATGTCAAAAATAACTAATGGTCTAGCATTACCAATATGTGGATCGTCATAAACAGTTGGACCACAAACATACATTCCAATGTTTTTATTATCCCTTGGAATGAATTTCTCTTTTTTATTGGTTAAATTATTTGTTAAAAAAATATCCATATTAATTGATTAAGAAATATACCTTATTTGGAGTTTTGTTAATCTAATTGATTAACTAGGAATTTTGCATACTGGAATCGGCTCCATTTTATGCAAATTTTGTTTTCTAATTTTTTCGTATTCTGTTTTATGAGGTGAGTCGGGATTTGTCATTGCATCTTCTAAATCCTCATATTTGAAACCTAATTGTCCTTCATCTGTTCTACCATCATCCCAAAGACCATCTGTTGGAGAAGCATCTATTATTTCTCTTAATATACCTAATTCTCTTCCAAGCTCCCAAACTTCAGTTTTATTACAATCTGCTATTGGCGATATATCTACTCCACCATCACCATATTTTGTATAAAAACCAACACCAAAATCTTCAACTTTATTACCAGTGCCAACCACTATTCCTTTGTTTGCTGCAGCGACTTGATACAAAGTAGTCATTCTTAATCTTGCTCTAGAATTTGCAAATCCATGTTCATTATTAAATTTATTTAAAGTTGATTCAAAAGACTCAAATAACTTATCTAAACTAATAGTGTGAGTTTCAACATTATCAAATTTTTTAACCAACCATTTTTGATGTTTTAAACTTAAATCATGTTGATTTTCAATTTGTTTGATAGGCATTGTTAAAACAATTGTACGTAAACCCGTCATTGCACTTAAAGTACTTGAAACAGAGGAGTCTATTCCTCCAGAAATACCTATCACTAGTGACTCTGCTTTTTTAGGCATTTGATCAACGTATGATTTGATCCAATTAGATATAAATTTTATTTTTTCTGAAGGACTCATAATTAATATTTAACAATCTTATGCTTAAAAACAATGGCCTAAGATGCCACCTGAATAGCATTTTTTGAATAGCTGCTATTCTTTTTAATCTCATCTGAAATTAAAAAGGCTAATTCTAAGGCTTGATTAGCATTTAATCTTGGATCACAATGAGTGTGATATCTTGAAGATAAATCTTTTTCTGAAATCTTTTGTGCTCCACCTGTACATTCTGTCACATTCTGACCAGTTAATTCAATATGTAATCCACCAGCATAACTTCCTTCACTTTGATGACACGCAAAAACATTTTTAACTTCTTTTAGAACACTATTAAAAGGTCTTGTTTTAAAACCAGTTGAAGCTTGCATCGTGTTTCCATGGCATGGATCGCAAGACCAAATAACATTAAATCCCTCTTTTCTAATAGCTCTTATTAGTTTAGGTAAGTGTTTAGAGACATTATCACAACCAAACCTAGATATTAAAGTAATCTTCCCTTTTTCATTTTTAGGATTTATTCTATTACACAAATTAATTAGATCATCCGATTTCAATGTGGGTCCACATTTAATCCCAATTGGATTTTCTATTCCTCTGCAAAATTCAACATGTCCACCATCTAGTTGTCTAGTTCTATCACCAATCCAAACAAAGTGAGCAGAAGTATCATGATTTTCTCCTGTTGTAGAATCTGTTCTCGTCATAGATTCTTCAAAAGGTAATAATAATGCTTCATGTGAAGTCCAAAAATTGACTGTCTTTAATCTTCTGTTGAAATCTGAATTAATTCCACATGCATCCATAAAAGATAAAGCTTTTTCGATTTGATCTTCTAATTCTTTAAATCTTTTTGCTTCTGGACTTTTTTTAATAAATCCTAAATTCCACGTGTGAACTTTTTTAAGATCTGCAAAACCACCATGTGAAAATGCTCTTATCAAATTTAGTGTTGCTGCCGATTGAGAATATGCTTTGAACAATCTTTTTGGATCAGGTACTCTTGCTCTTTCACTAAATTCTATTCCATTTATATTATCACCCAAGTAGCTTGGTAATTCAACACCACCTTTTACTTCAACTGGTGAGCTTCGCGGTTTTGAAAACTGTCCTGCAATTCTACCTAATTTAACAACTGGTAATGAAGCTGAATAAGTTAAGACTAATGACATCTGAAGCATTAACTTGAAAGTATCTCTTATATTGTCTGGATGAAATTCTGCAAAACTCTCAGCACAATCACCTCCTTGTAACAAAAATGCTTTTCCATCAACGACTTCTGCAAGTTGTTGTTTGAGATGTCTTGTTTCTCCGGCAAAAACAAGAGGTGGAAAAGTTTTAATTTTATTTAAAACTTGATCCAATTCTTTTTTATCCGGATATTCCGGAATATGTTTTACTGGATATTTTCTCCAACTGTTTACTTTCCAATTTTTCATGTTCAACCTAAGATTGTTGTATCAGAGTTTTTTTTTTATTCAACGGTAACAGATTTAGCTAAATTTCTAGGCTTATCTATGTCAAAACCTTTTTTTAAAGCAGAATAATAAGCTAATTTCTGTAAGGGTATTGTTAAAAGAAAGGGTAAAAGATCCTCATTAGTGCTCTCGACCTCTAAAGTTTCCCAAATATTTTCAGAAACAACTTCATCTTTACTTTTATTTGTAATCAATAAAACTTTTGCTCCTCTAGCAATAACTTCCTGCATGTTTGAAATTGTTTTTTTATAATAGTTGTCCCTTGGTGCCAAAACTACAACTGGCATTCCTTCTTCTATTAGAGCTAATGGTCCATGCTTCATTTCTCCAGCAGGATAACCTTCGGCATGAATATAAGATAATTCTTTCAACTTTAATGCTCCTTCCAATGCAATTGGATATGAAAATCCTCTTCCTAAGAACATTGATCCTTTAGCTTCATTAAAAGTATTAGATATATTTTGTATCTTATTGTCTGTAAGTAAGGTTTGTTCTACTAATTTTGGTAACTCTTTTAAATCCTTAAGTTTTTGAGTAAATGCATCTTTTTTTAGATCTTTTCTTAACAACCCTAGTTTTAAAGATAAGATATATAGTATTAATATTTGACCTAGGAATGCCTTTGTTGAGGCCACCCCAATTTCTGTTCCACAATGAATAGGTAAAACAAACTCAGAGTCTCTTGCTATAGAGCTTTCAATAACATTTACGACTGCACAGGTTTTCATTCCATTTTTTTTACACAAATCTAATGCAGCATAAGTGTCAGCTGTTTCTCCTGATTGAGAAACAAAAATATATAAAGTTTCTTTTTTAAATCTATTTTTTCTGTACCTGAATTCAGATGCAATATCTACATTAACGTCTAAAGAAGTTAATTCTTCAATCCAATATTTAGCCATCAAACAACTATGATAAGCTGTACCACAACCAACTAGAGTGACTGAGGAAATTTCATTCACTTTCCAAGGAAAATTAAAAATATTTATATCATTATTTGAATTATCAATATATTCTTTAATTCCATTTTTTAAAGTATTCGGTTGTTCTTCGATTTCTTTAGCCATAAAATGTTTATAATCTCCTTTGTCATATTTTTCTTCATCAGAAGATAATTCTAAAACTTTTTTATTTATTTTTATTCCTTCCTCATTAAAAAACTCTACATGATCTTTTTTTATAATACAAAATTCACCATCATCAAGATAGGTGATCTTATTAGTCATTGATTTTAATGCATATGAGTCTGAGCCTAAATAATTTTCATTTGGACCGTAACCAACTGCTAGGGGTGATCCTCTTCTTGCACCCACAATTAAATCTGGCTGATCTTTAAATATAATTCCTAAAGCAAAACTCCCATGTAAGGACTCTAAAGTTTTCTTTATTGAGTTTACTACATCATCAGTTTTTAAATGCTCTGTTATTAAATGAACAATAACTTCTGTATCTGTTTGTGATTTAAATTTATGTCCTTTTCCAATTAAAAATTTTTTTAATAATGTTGAATTTTCAATTATACCATTATGAACCACCGATACATTTTGGGATGAGTGAGGATGCGCATTAATACTATTTGGTAATCCATGAGTAGCCCATCTCACATGACCAATGCCTATAGTGCCCTCCATATTCTGCAATAAAGAATTTTTTTCAAGTTTATCAACTCTTCCTTCTGATTTAACTTCATTGATTAAACCGCTAGAAAGTGTAGCAATTCCTGCCGAGTCATAACCCCTATATTCTAATTTTTTTAAAGAATTAATAATTGAAACTGAAACAGGTTTGTTACTATTAATTCCTATTATTCCACACATTTTTATTTTTTCTTTTTTTTATAATTTTTAATTTCAGTTTGTAAACTTCTTGTTAAAGCCAGAGATTTTTTTCTTACATTTTTGGTAATTACAGAACCTGCGCCTACTACGCTTCCTTCTTCAATAGTTAAGGGAGCAACTAAAGATGAATTTGATCCAATAAAAACATTATCCTTTATTTTTGTTTTATTTTTTTTTACTCCATCGTAGTTACAAGTAATAGTTCCCGCACCTACATTTACAGATTTACCAATTATACAATCTCCAATATAAGTCAGATGGCTTACTTTTGATTTTTTTCCAATAATACTTTTTTTTATTTCTACAAAGTTACCAACTTTAGATCCATCTTTAACAACAGCACCAGGCCTAATTCGAGCATAAGGACCAATGTCAACTTTATTCTCAATTTTACAATTTTCTAAATGAGAAAAAGATTTAATAATAACGTTATTACCTATTTTTACTTTTTTTCCAAAAACAACATATGGTTCTATTGTTACATTTTTTCCAACCTTGGTATCTTTTGAAAAATAGATTGTTTCAGGTCCAACCATTTTTACACCTAATCTAGAAAATTTTTTTCTAAGGTTGTTTTGAAGTTTTTGTAATTTTAACTGTTTCATCTATGAAATTCTTTATATTAAGTATATATGTTTCTTAATTCACAAAATATTTCTTAAAAATACTTTTGATTATGAAACAAAAATTCACAATTCTTTTTGATTTAGATGGAACTTTAGTAGATACCGCTCCAGATTTAATGCATGCACATAATTATGTAATGAAAAAATATGGTTACCCTACAAAATCAACTGATGAAATTAGAAACCTAGTCGGTCAGGGTGCAGGAGCAATGCTTGGTAGATCGATATGGGGTCAGGCAAAAAAAGAATTCGGAAAGATCCAGGATGATGGAATTAAAAAAGAAATGGTAAAAGATTTTGTGGATTTCTACGGAAAAAATATTGTTAATGAAAGTACTCTTATAAAAGGAGTTAAAGAATTTTTAATTTGGTCAAAAAAAAATAATATATCGATGGCTGTTTGTACAAACAAACAAGAACATTTAGCAATCGATCTTTTAAAAAAAATCGGTATCTATGATTTTTTTGAATATGTTGCTGGACATAATACTTTTGATTACTGTAAACCTGATCCAAGACATTTAACGTCTGTTATTGAAATACTAGACGGAGATTTAAAAAAATCTCTTATGATAGGTGATAGTGAAACGGATGCTAATGCCGCTAGAGATGCAGGTATTCCTGTAATTCTCCTTGAAGATGGATATACAGAAAAAAATATAACCGAAATTTACCACAATCACTTAATAAAAGACTTTACGAATATTGACAAAATTGTATCAAAATATCTTTAATATTGATTATTTTTTTTTTTACTATTAAAAACAATCCCGTTAATTAGGAGTTATTTTGATTGTTCATAATGTAAAAGTTTACCCATCTAAAAAACATTTACCGAAAAAGAGCCAACTCGCATGGAAAATTGCAGAGATTGCTAACGACAATACTAAATTAGATAACAACGCGATTGAAATGGTTATTAATAGAATAATTGATAATGCATCAGTTGCAATTGCATCTCTTAATAGAAGACCAGTTATTTCCTCAAGAGAAATGGCTTTAAAACATTCAAGAAAAAATGGTGCAACACTATTTGGTATAAATAGTAAGTTAAGATTTGACTGTGAATGGGCTGCATGGTCAAATGGAACGGCAGTTAGAGAATTAGATTTTCATGATACATTTTTAGCTGCTGATTATAGTCATCCTGGAGACAATATTCCTCCACTTATAAGTGTAGCTCAACAAAATAAAAAAAGTGGTTTAGATCTATTAAGAGGAATCATAACTGCTTATGAAGTCCAAGTTAATTTAGTAAAAGGAATTTGTTTACATAAACATAAAGTAGATCATATTGCTCACTTAGGTCCAAGTGTTGCAGCTGGAATAGGTACTATGTTAAAATTAAATACTGAAACCATTTATCAAGCTATTCAACAAGCTCTTCATACGACAATTTCTACTAGACAATCTAGAAAAGGTGAAATCTCAAGTTGGAAGGCTTATGCTCCTGCGCATGCTGGAAAACTTGCAATAGAAGCTGTAGATAGAGTTATGCGTGGCGAAGGTGCACCTAGTCCAATTTATGAAGGTGAAGATAGTGTAATTGCTAGAATTCTTGATGGTAAAAAAGCATTATACAAAGTTCCTCTTCCAAAAAAAGGTGAAACAAAAAAAGCAATACTTGAGACTTACACGAAAGAATATTCTGCAGAATATCAATCTCAAGCTTTAATTGATTTAGCTAAAAAATTAAAAAAAAGAATAAATAATCTTAATCAAATTAAAAAGATAGATATTTATACAAGTCATCATACTCATTATGTAATCGGTACTGGTGCAAATGATCCTCAAAAAATGGATCCTAATGCGAGTAGAGAAACGTTAGATCATTCAATAATGTATATATTTGCTGTAGCCCTTGAAGATGGTTCTTGGCATCATGTAAAATCTTACACAAAAGCGAGAGCTAAAAGAAAAAGTACGCTTAAGATTTGGAAATCAATAAAAACTCATGAAGATAAAAAATGGACTAAAAGATATCACGATCCTAACCCTGGGAAAAAAGCTTTTGGTGCAAAAGTGGTAATTACTCTTAAAAATGGTAAAAAAGTTGTTGAAGAACAAGGAGTTGCAGATGCTCATCCTTATGGATCACGCCCTTTTAAAAGAGAAAACTATATTAATAAGTTTTTAACATTGACTGAAAATATATTAAGTAAAAAAGAAAGTAATAAGTTTTTAAAGTCAGTACAAAATTTAAAAAAATTAAAACCAGGTCAACTTAGTATGCTGAATATAGAAGTTAAAAAGAGTAGACTTAAAAGGAATTTAAAAAAAGGAATTTTTTAATGCACTTTATCGAAAAAGAGCCTATTCAAAAAAGAGAAGATTTTGTAAATAAATTAAAATCAAACAAGATATTAAGAGTTCCAGGTGCTTATAATCCTTTAACTGCAAAATTAATTGAGGAAATTGGTTATGATGCTGTATATGTTTCAGGTGGAGTAATGGCTAATGATCTTGGTTTTCCAGATATTGGATTAACAACATTGCAAGATGTGAGCACTCGATCGTATTTAATTTCAAGAGTAACTAATCTTCCAACAATTGTTGATATAGATACCGGATTTAAATCTTGTAAAGAAACAATTGAGACTTTCGAGGAGTTTGGAATTACTGCTGTACATTTAGAAGATCAAATTGAAAGAAAAAGATGTGGTCACTTAGATAATAAAGAACTTATTTCAACTGAAGCAATGGTTAAAAAGATTAAAGAATGTGTCGGTGCTAAGAAAGATAAAAATTTTAAAATCATAGCAAGATCAGATGCAAAAAATGTAGAAGGTATAGATAAAATGATTAATAGATGCAAAGCCTACATAGATGCTGGTGCGGAAATTATTTTTCCAGAAGCCTTACATGATGAGAAAGATTTTGAAAAAGTTAGAAAAGAACTCTCTTGTTATCTGTTAGCTAACATGACTGAATTTGGAAAAACAAAGTTGTTTAATTATAAAGAATTAGAACAATTCGGCTATAATATAGTCATTTATCCAGTTACCACACAAAGACTGGCAATGAAAAATGTTGAAGATGGATTGAGAGACATTTATGCAAATGGACACCAGAACAATATTATTGATAAGATGCAGTCTAGAAAAAGATTATATGAACTAGTTGATTATGAAAAATACAATAGTTTAGATGAGAAGATTTATAATTTTAGTACTGAAGGTCATGAATAATGAGTGATGATATAAAAAAGGGTTTACTTGGAATAGTTGTTGACGAAACAGAAGTTTCAAAAGTAATGCCTGAAATTAATTCTTTAACCTATAGAGGTTATGCGGCTCAAGATTTATGTGAATATTGTAGATTTGAGGAAGTTGCATATTTAATTTTGAATAAAGATTTACCTAATACTATTCAACTAAGAAAATTTGAAAAAGAAGAAAAAAATAATAGAGAGTTATCAAAAGATCTTTATTCAATACTAAAAAAAATGCCAAAAAAATCCCATCCAATGGATGTAGCAAGAACAGCTGTAAGTATAATGGGTCTTGAGGATAAAGAAACTACAGACTCTTCTCCAGAGGCAAATATGAGAAAAGCTATAAGAATTTTAGCCAAAACGCCTACGGCCTTAGCAGCTTTTTACAGATTAAGAAAAGGTAAAAAAATCATTAAACCTAAAAAGAATTTAAATATTGCAGAGAACTTCTTCTATATGTGTTTTGGAAAAGTGCCTCAAAAAGAAATAGTCAAGGCTTTTGATGTTTCTCTAATTTTGTACGCAGAACATAGTTTCAATGTATCAACATTTACTGCAAGAACTATAACAAGTAGTTTATCTGATATTCATGGTGCTATTACTGGAGCAATAGCAAGTTTAAAAGGTCCTCTTCATGGAGGAGCTAATGAAGAAGTAATGCATATGATGAATAAAATTAAATCTCCTAATAATGCACTTAAATGGATTAATAGTGCATTAGATAATAAAGAGGTTGTTATGGGTTTTGGACATAGAGTTTATAAATCAGGTGACTCCAGAGTTCCTACAATGAGAAAATATTTTGCAAAAGTTGCTAAAATTAAAAAAGATAAAAAATTTGAAAAAATTTATGACATTGTTGAAAAAGTAATGATCGAAAGAAAAAATATACATCCAAACGTGGATTATCCCACTGGACCTACATATCATCTGATGGGTTTTGATACAGATTTTTTTACACCAATATTTGTAATTTCAAGAATAACTGGTTGGTCAGCTCATATTATGGAACAACATGCGGCCAATAAGTTAATTAGACCTTTAGCTAGTTATAAAGGTAACCAACATAGAAAAGTTGTTCAATTAAATCAAAGATAATTATTAGCTAAATGCCTCTGCCCAAGTTCCTTGAGTAGATGCTTTAGAATACTCTGTTGCACGACCTTCAAAGAAATTCATATGCTCTACAGCGTTCAACATAGTGTCTAACCAACCTAAAGGATTTTTTTCAACTTTATAAATTGGTTCTAAACCAAGCTGATCTAATCTTCTATTGGCAATGAATCTAATGTAATCTTTAACTTCTTGTGCAGTCAAACCTTCCATTGGACCCATTTCGAAAGCTAGATCAATAAAAGCATCTTCATGCTCGACAATTATTCTGCAAGCTTCATAAAGTTCTTTTTTAAGTTTAGGAGTCCAAATCTCAGGATTTTCTTTTATAAATTCTTTGAAAATTCTTATCATAGAGTTACAATGAAGTGTTTCGTCTCTAACTGACCAGGTAACTATCTGACCCATTCCTTTCATTTTGTTATGTCTAGGAAAATTTAAAAGAATTGCGAAACTTGCAAAAAGTTGAAGACCTTCTGTAAATGCACTGAATACAGCAACTGTTTTCGCAATATCTTCTTTTGAATTAACATTGAAGCCTTGCATGTAGTCATACTTATCTTTCATTTCTTTATATTTCATGAATGCAGAATATTCAGACTCTGGCATACCAATTGTATCCAGCAAATGAGAGTAAGCCGCAACATGAACTGTTTCCATTGCTGCAAATGCAGTCATCATCATCAAAACTTCTGTAGGTTTAAATACAGTTGTGTAATGTCTTAAATAACAATTGTTAACCTCAACATCAGCTTGTGTAAAAAATCTAAATATTTGAGTTAATAAGTTTTTTTCTGGTTGAGATAAATTCTTTTGCCAGTCTCTAACGTCGTCTCCAAGAGGTACTTCCTCAGGTAGCCAATGAATTCTTTGTTGTGTCAACCAAGCATCATAGCACCATGGGTATCTGAAAGGTTTATATACTGGATTTTCAAGTAATAACCCCGTTTTCTTTGGTTGAATAATTTCTTTTTTTTCTACTTTAATTTTTTCTGCTACTGACATGATAAACACTCCTCATACTCTTGTTGTTCGTTTGATTGTTGATTTTTAGATTTGTAAACATTAGCTGTAATATCCGTTGATTTCGCATCGTTAATATTTTCAGCTCTTTGAATTGATTTTGACCTACAGTAATAAAGGCTTTTTAAACCTTTTTTCCAAGCATCAAAATGAATTTTATGTAACTCTTTTTTATGTACATCTGCAGGTAAAAACAAGTTAATTGACTGAGCTTGAGAAATGAATGGCGTTCTGTCACCACTAAGTTCTATTATCCAGTTTTGGTTTAACTCAAAAGCAGTTTTAAAAACGTCTTTTTCTAAATCAGATAAAAAGTTTAAGTGTGAAACTGAACCTTGATTAGTGGTGATTGTTGACCAAGTTTCATCATCATTTTTACCATGACTTTCTAAAATTTCTTCTAAATATCTATTTCTTACATTGAAAGATCCTGATAATGTTTTGTGAGTATAGCTATTAGCTGCTATTGGTTCTACTCCAGGCGAAGCGCCACCACAAATAATTGAAATTGAGGCAGTTGGAGCAATTGCAGTTTTGTTTGAAAATCTTTCATTAAAACCATACTCTGCTGCATCAGGACAAGCACCTCTTTCTTCAGCTAGATCTTTTGATGCTTGATTAACTTTTTCATGTATATTTTTAAATATTTTTTTATTCCAAGCTTTTGCCATAACTGACTCAAGTGGAATTCTATTTTTTTGTAAATAAGAATGAAAACCCATTACTCCTAGACCAACACTTCTTTCTCTTTCAGCTGAATATTTTGCATCTTTAAATTGATCAGGAGCCTTATCAATAAACTCTGATAAAACATTATCCAAAAATCTCATGACATCATTGATCATATTTGGATCATCTTTCCATTCATCATATTTTTCTATATTTAAAGATGACAAACAACAAACGGCCGTTCTGTCATTTCCATCCTTGTCTATACCTGTTGGTAAAGTTATTTCACTACACAGATTAGATGTTTTTACAGTTAAGTTTGCTAGTTTATGATGTTGAGGAATTTGTCTGTTAACAGTATCAATATAAATGATATAAGGTTCACCAGTTTCAATTCTAGAAGTTAATAACCTAATCCATAAATTTCTAGCAGATAAAGTTTGTTGAACTGAACCATCTGCGGGACTTTTTAAAGCCCACTGTTCATCAGTTTCAACAGCTCTCATGAATGCATCTGAAACTAAAACACCGTGATGCAAGTTTAAGGCTTTTCTGTTAGGATCTCCTCCTGTTGGTCTTCTCATTTCAATAAATTCTTCAATTTCAGGATGATCAATAGGAAGATAGCAAGCTGCTGAGCCTCTCCTTAAAGATCCTTGACTAATTGCCATTGTTAATGAATCCATTACTTTAATGAACGGAATGATGCCAGAAGTTTTACCTACTCTTCCTATCTTCTCTCCAATAGATCTTAAGTTACCCCAATAACTTCCAATACCTCCACCTTTTGCAGCCAACCAAACATTTTCACTCCAAAGATCTAAAATACCACCAAGACTATCTGAAGCTTCATTCAAAAAGCATGAAATTGGTAAGCCTCTCTTTGTTCCACCATTTGATAGGACTGGGGTTGCCGGCATAAACCATAAATTACTTATATAGTTGTAAATTCTTTGAGCATGTAAATTATCATCAGCATAAGTGCTAGCTACTCTTGCAAATAAATCTTGAAAAGATTCATTCTGACCGAGATATCTATCTTTTAGAGTTGCTCTTCCAAAATCAGTTAATTTTGAATCTCTAGATCTGTCAATTTTAATAATAATTCCTCTGTCATTTTGGAAAAGCTCAGTTTCGTTATTTAATGAAAATAAATCTGGTCTATTATCCTTAGAAATTTGTTTAACCTCAGGGCTATATTCAGAGACAGCTTTCTTTAGTGCCTGGGATAGGATTTTATTCATAAATTATGTATTATATTTTGTTAATTTAACGAAAACAACTATATGTTGTATGCGCTTATCATTAATATACTATATAAACAGTAAATCAATAGAACATTTATAGAACAGTGTTAAAAAAATTCAACTATAAAATTAAAAAAAAGGTAAGTAATTAACAGCATGAATCAATCCTTAAAAATAGACCCTTATGGTTTTAGAGAATATGACGCACGATGGGTTTATCAAAAAGATATCAATTCAGAGGGAATCATAAACCTAGGTAAAGGGTTAGGAACACAAATTATAAATCATACAAAGAAAAATAATCCAAGAGTAATTGTGGGTCATGACTATAGATCGTACAGTGAAGAAATAAAAACTGCACTTAAAAAAGGATTATTATCAACTGGATGTTTTGTTGAAGATATAGGTTTATCATTATCACCAATGGTTTATTACGCACAATTTAATTTAGATGCAGATGCAGTTGCAATGGTTACAGCAAGTCATAATGAAAATGGTTGGACAGGAGTAAAAATGGGTATCAAAAAAGGATTAACTCATGCCCCAGATGAAATGAAAGAACTAAAAGATATAACTTTAAATAAAAAATTTATTAGCGGTAAGGGAAGAGAAAAAGAAATTAAAGATTTCCAAAAAATTTATAAAAAAGATCTTATAGATAAAAATATTCTTGGAAAAAAAATTAAAGCAGTAGTAGCTTGTGGTAATGGAACGGCAGGAATTTTTGCTCCAGAGGTTTTAAAGGGGATTGGCTGTGAGATTATTGAATTAGACTGCAATTTAGATTGGACTTTTCCAAAATATAATCCAAACCCTGAAGATTTAAAGATGCTTCATGAAATTTCAAAAGCTGTATTAAAAAATAATGCAGATATTGGTTTTGGTTTTGACGGTGATGGTGATCGAGTAGGTGTAATAGACGATAAAGGAAATGAAATTTTTTCAGATAAAATTGGTTTATTAATTGCAAGAAATTTATCTGAAACACATAAAAATTCAAAATTTGTTGTAGATGTAAAATCAACAGGGCTATATTCTTACGATAAAATTCTTAATAAAAATGAATGTGAAACTATTTATTGGAAAACTGGACACTCTCATATTAAAAGAAAAGTTTATAATGAAAAAGCTTTAGCAGGTTTTGAAAAAAGTGGTCACTTTTTTTTCAATCAGCCATTAGGATATGGTTATGATGATGGAATCAATTCAGCAATACAAGTCTGCCATCTATTAAAAAACCAAAATAGAAAAATGAGTGAAATCATTAATGATCTTCCTAAAACTTTTCAATCTCCGACAATGGCTCCTTTTTGCAAAGATGAAGAAAAATATGAAGTGGTTGAAAAGATCGTTGAAGATATAAAAAGAATTAAGAGCAAAAAAGTTAAAATTGATAATCAAGAAATTAAAGAAATTTTAACTGTTAATGGTGTGAGATTTTCTTTTGAAGATGGATCATGGGGACTTATTAGAGCTTCGTCAAATAAACCTTCTTTAGTAATAGTAACTGAAAGTCAAACGTCAAATGAAAGGAAAAAAAAGATCTTTGAATTTATTGATCAGCTACTCCAACAGACTGGTAAGATTGGTGAATATGATCAAAAGATTTAATTAATTTTTATCCTGGTCATTAGAGTTTTCACCCAAATTTTTAGCCTCATTCTCTTCAGGAATTGGTTTTGAGTTATCGCTATAAAATTTTCTAATTAATTCTTCTTCCCTTATTTTTTGTTCTTGATCAAATTTTTCTTCCCATTCTTTAATACGTTGATTTTCTTGTTTAATTCTTTCTTCCTCTTCAGCTTTTTGTTTTAATGCTATTTCTTTTTCTTCTTCAATTTTTTTTTGTTTTTCCTCTTCTTTTTTGAGTTCCTCCTCTCTTTCAGCTCTTTCTTTTTCTCTTAAGAATCTTTCTTGCTCTGCAGCTTTGATTTTTTCTTCTTTTTCTCTTAATTCCTGTTCTTTAGCTCTCTGTTCTGCTTGTTCTTTTAATAATTGTCTCTGCATTTCTTGCTGTCTCTCAATTTCTAAATTTCTTAATCTATTTTCTGTTTCTCTTAATTTTTCCTCTTCATATTTCAATTTTCTAGCTGCCTCTCTAAGTTTTTGCTCCTCATCAAGTCTATTATTTCTCTCTATTTCTTTTAATCTATTTTGCTCTTGTCTTTCTTTTTCTTTCTCATCCCTTTTTTTTTGTGATTCTATTTTTTTAGCTTTTATTGCTTCCTCTTTAATTCTAATTTTCTCTTCTCTAGCTCTTTGTCTTTCAAGCATTTTTAACCTCTGTTCTTCCTCTTTCAGTCTTAATGCGTCCTCTCTTATTTTTCTTTTTTCTTCATCTTTTATCTTTTGTTGTTCTATCTTAATTCTTTTGGCTTCAACCTTTCTTCTTATCTCTTCGTTTTTTCTTAATTGTTTTTCATTATCAATGACTAATTTTTTTTGAGCTAAAATTTGACGTTTTTCCTCTTTGATTTGATTAAGTTTATTTTTTTTAGCTTCTTTTTTTTCTCTTATTAGTTCCTTTTTTTCCTCTAATTTTTTTTTCTTTTCAGATCTTGCTATTGCTTTTTCTTTTTCCTTTTTATAGTTCTCAAAAAAATTAAATATTTTATTTTTAGTTTCTCGGATCTTTTGCGATGGATCTAAATTAATAATTTTTAAAAGTTTTTTATTTTTCTTATTTCCTTTGCGAGCCATTACTTAAATTAACAATATATGCGATTACAAAACATCTTCCATGTGTTTATATTGAGTTTAATAATTTTGATAAATATTAGATTTTATAACAATTCAATTTTTGCGTGTAAATAATTCAAATTTAACACATCTTATAATTTTAAGAATCATGTAATAGCATAACCATGTTAAAAATTTATACTTTCTTTTTTTTATTTTTTTTTTTAAGTAATTGTACATCTCCAAGTACGGCTTTAATTAGTCCTCTTATAACAGGTGTAAAAACTGGGAGCGCATATCAAGCGTCTTTATCTTATTCTTCAAACAAAATAATTAGTGAACTTATAAAATTTAAAAAGACTAATAATCAGGTAGAACCTGTAATTGTTTCGTCCTTTGCTATAATTCAAGTCAAAATTTCTGCAGTTGAAGAACCTGAAACAATGCCTTAATTTCAATTATAACGTGATTTAAAAATTTTAGAGAATCACATAATATTTAATTATGGGTGGTAGAGGGAGACTGAAGCCACCCTTTTTTATATATTCTATTTTACAATTCTAGTATTTCTTTTCATAATTTTCTGATTGATTATAAGTTTAAATATCTAAATATAAAAATTGTCCCAATAACATAAAGGAATATTCCAAACATTCTCTGAGCTTTTATTTTGCTCATTTTATGAACTGTGTTTACACCTATTCTTGCCATTATAGTTGTTATTGGAATAAATATTAGAAACGCAGGGATATTTATGAAACCAACACTTAAAGGCAGACTTACATCTAAATAAAGTCCAGTTGAAAAGAATCCTATCGTTCCTGAAATAGAAATAATCCAACCGATAGCTGCAGCGCTACCAATAGCTTTAGTAATTGGATATCCAAAAAATCTCAATATAGGAACGTTCATCATTGCACCTGTAATACCCATAGGTGCAGAGATTGAACCAGATATAAATCCTAAAATAGCTTTGGGAAAAAAACCAAAACTAGGTTTAATCTTTTTCGTATTTTCTTGTTGTAAAAGCAAGTAAGCACCAAAAATAAAAACAACAATTGAAAAAAAAAGAACTAAATATTTTGTTTTTAAAATAGCTGCTAGAAAGGATCCAAAAAAAACTCCTAAAATAACAAAAAATCCAAAAATTTTTAAAATACTCAAATCAACTGCATTATGTTTTCTGTGTGTGAGAACTGAAGCTGTAGAAGTAAATATTGTTATGAAAAATGCAGTACCAACAGCTAAATGCATTGTGTAATCCTCTGTAAGATTTAAAAAATCGAATATAAAAAAAAGAAATGGAACTGATATTAAACCACCTCCAATCCCGAAAAGTCCTGCAAAAAAACCAACAGGAATAGCAGCTATGACCATCAAAATAATCAAATATAAGTAATTTAGATTTGTAAGGGAGTCGGTCAATTTTTTATATTTTTAATTAATATTTAAATACTCGATAAAAGATCTTATTGATACTAAAATTAAAAATATTCCAAAAATTTTACTAAGTAATTTTTTATCAATTTTATGAACAACTTTGGCTCCTATTCGAGCCATAACCATCGTAACAGGTACAAATACTGCAAATCCTAATAGATTTATGTAACCAAAGCTATAAGGAGTATTGACATTATCAATTATTTTACCACCAGTTATCATTGTAATAGTTCCTGTAACAGCAATTAAGAATCCAACTGCTGCTGCTGTACCAATTGATTTTCTAATGTCATATCCAAAAGTTCTCATAAAGGGAACCATTAAAGATCCTCCTCCAATACCTAAAGGTACAGATATAAATCCAATAATTACGCCAGAAATATTTTTTACAATAGCTGAAATTTGTTTTGGGTTATCTACTAGTTTTTCTCTTAAAAAAATAAAAAACAATCCAACCATAAGGGCGAAGATTGAAAAAAATAAAACTAATGTGGGAGTTTTTAAACTCACAGCTAAGAAAGTTCCACCAATAACACCTGCTAAAATAAAAATACCAAATGATCTTACCATTTTAAAATCAACAGCATCATACTCTTTATGGGTCATTGTTGAAATGATTGAAGTGGGAATAATTATTGCAAGTGATGTTCCTACCGAAAGATGCATTCTCGTTACAATATCGAAATCCAAAACAGTAAAAGCGTAATAAAGCGCAGGAACCATTACAATACCACCACCTACTCCCAACAATCCAGCCATGAAACCTGCTCCCGCAGCCGCAACTGCTAAAACAAATAATAGATTTATTAATTCAGCAGAAGCAATTATTTCCATTAGGAACTTACTTGATTGGCTTTTTCATTATTTTGAACAATAGTCATAATATGTTTTGCCTTTTGAAAATCAGAGTCTCTTGCCATCATATTATCACTTAAATATCTTTTCCATTCTTTTGAACCAACCTGACCATGGTATAAACCTACAGTATGTCTCATTATATGATTTACTTTGGTTCCCTTTTTTACTTCATTATCTAAATATTCTAAAAGCTTTTTTACGACATCTTCTCTTGAAGGACTATCTGTTGTGTTGAATATTTCTTTTTCAATTTCGACCAATGAATATGGATTTTGGTAAATTGACCTACCAATCATTACTCCATCACAAAATTTCATGTGATCATTTATTTCACTTACTTTAGTTATACCACCATTTATAATTATTTCTAAATCTGGATTTGCTTTTTTAATCTCATAAACCATGTTGTAATTTAGTTTTGGAATATTTAAGTTTTGCTTTGGTGACAATCCAGAAAGCATTGCTTTTCTTGCATGTAAAATGAATGTTTTTGTACCAACGTCTCTTAATTTATGAATAAAATTATTAAGATAGTCAAAATTTTCAATATCATCAAAACCTATGCGAGTTTTAGCTGTTACTGGAATTTTACAAACTTTGACCATAGAATGAATACATTCAGCTACTAGGTCTGGTTCTTTCATTAGACATGCGCCGAACTTATTTTTTTGAACCTTTTTACTTGGACATCCAAGATTAATATTTATTTCATCATAACCCATGTCCTCTGCAATTTTTGCAACCTCTGCTAATTCAGCTTTATCAGAGCCACCCACCTGTAAAGCCAAGGGTTTTTCTTCTGGGCTAAATGATAAAATTTTATTTCTATCTCCATAAATTGCAGACTTAGTGGCAACCATCTCGGTATAAAGCATTACATTTTTACTCATTAATCTTAGAAAAAAACGATCGTGCCTATCAGTACAATCCATCATTGGAGCAACTGAAACTTTTCTATTAATTTTTTGTTTAGTATCCAAGTGCTTTACCCATGATTTTATCAGGTAACCATGTAACAATTTCAGGAAAAATACATAGAATTAAAATAGCCAATGCCATAATTATCATGAAAGGAATAGATCCTTTTAAAATTTCAGACAAACTTACATCTGGAGTGATACCCTTTATAATATAAAGATTTAATCCTACAGGAGGTGTTATCAATCCTATTTCCATGTTGATAGTAAATACAATTGCAAACCAATAAGGATCAAATCCTAAAGTTGTTATTACAGGTAACAAAATTGCAGAAGTCATAACTATCACAGCAACCGGAGGTAAAAAGAAACCAGCGATCAAAAGAAATATATTTATTAAAATAAATACAACCCACTTATTTGAACTTAACTCAACCATACTTTGGGCTAAAGACTGAGTTACGTAGAGTTGTGAGAGAGTGAAAGCAAAAAGATAAGAAGCTGCAATAATAAACATTATCATAACACTTTCCTTCATTGAAACTTTAACAATGTTCCAAATCTTTTTTGGCTGATAAATTTTGTAAACAACAGCTATCAATACAAAAACTAAGAACGCTCCAACTCCAGATGCTTCAGACGGAGTTGCAACCCCACCATATAAAACGTATAAAACTCCAGCGATAATTGCTAAGAATGGAAGAATTCTAGGTAATACTTCAAGTTTTTCTTTTAATGTTGGCTTTACCCTGTTTCTTAGAGCTTTTGCAGCGTCTTTGTCTATAAAATAACTATGGATTAGTGCCCAAATTGCAAACATACCTGCCAACATGAAACCTGGCACCAATCCACATAAAAATAATCTTCCAATTGATGTTCCAGTTGCAATTCCATAAACAATTAAAACAATACTTGGAGGAATTAAAACTCCTAGTGTGCCTCCAGCCGCTATAGTTCCAGTAGCTATTTGATCTGAATACCCTCTTTTTCTCATTTCTGGTATTCCCATAGTTCCAATAGCTGCACAAGTTGCAGGACTTGATCCACTCAAAGCAGCAAAAATTGAACATGCTCCTATATTAGATATAACTAGTCCACCCGGCACTCTCCAAAGCCATCTGTCTAATCCTGTGTATAAATCTTTACCTGCTGGAGAATTAGCAACGGCCATTCCCATTAAAATAAACATGGGTATTGAGAGTAAAACAAATGAATTTAATCCAGCAAAGAATGTTTCTGCAAAAACATCGAGCATTTGAAAACCCTCAAATGATACTAAAAGAACTATTGATACAAAACTCAAACCAAAAGCTATAGGAATTCCAGAAAAAAGGACCAGCAAAGTAAAAACTGCAACGATTAAAGCTATTATCAATGGATCCATTAATTATAATCCTTATCATCAGTGAGTTTAATAATTTCAGCTATATATTGAAGAATCATTAGTATAGCACCTAAAGCCATTGAAGAATATGGTATCCATAAAGGTGGATCCCACACAGTTCCTGTTGAATAATTTTTTGTAAATGCTTCTTCAACCATTAAAAATCCAAAATAAAATAAAATTAAGAAAAATAATAAACTTAATAATGAAGTAAAAATTTTTAAGCGAATGATATTTTTTTTAGAAAGGAAATCATAAATCCATTCCATACTAACGTGAGCTTTTTCACTTAGTACATACACACTTCCTATGAAAGTTGATGCAACTAATAACATAGTAACTAATTCTGTTTGCCAAGTAATTGCTCTTTGAAAAAAATATCTCTCAAAAACTAGTTCTACAATAACTAAAATTGATAAGAGCAAAGCTAATACTGCAAAAGCACCACAAGCTTTTGCTATAAAATCACAAAATTTAAGATATTTTTTTTTCATAAAAAAACCCCTATCTATTAAGAATAAATAGGGGTTCTTTATATATTATTTTATTTAACTGCTAAAGCCATTTCCATCAGCTTATCGCCACCTGGAACTTTATCAGCAAATGCCTTGTGAGATGATTTTTTTGCAATCTCTACCCACGCAGCATGATCTTTTTCGTTCATGTATACTAATTTAACACCTGCAGCTTTATAAGCTTCTTCAAACTTTTTATCTAAGTTTTCAACTTGAGCTGTCATGTATTTTTCAGCAACTTTTCCTGCTTTCATCAAAGCTTTTTGTTGCTTAGAATTTAAAGCATCAAAAGACTTTTTAGACATCAAAATTGGCTCATACATAAACCATAATCCAAATTTCCCCGGAGGCGTTGCGCATGAAACTTGTTCATAGATTTTATAACTTACAAAACTTCCTGAACTAGTATTAGCACCAGTCAATACACCAGTTTGTAAACCAGTATAAATTTCTGATGACGGCATACTTTGAATACCCGCTCCCGCAGCTTCTAACATTTGGTTAAATGCTTTACCAGCAGCTCTCATCACCTGGCCTTTTGCATCGCTAGGATTTTTAATACATTTTGTTTTTGAAGCAAAACCACCACCTAACCAAGCATCAGATAAAACTACAACACCAGCATCATTAATAATTTTTTTAATTTCAGTCATCATTGGACCTTTATTAAATCTTAATGCGTGATCATGATTTTTTACAGTTCCAGGCATTAAAGTTGCATCAAATTCTGGATGGAATTTAGAAGCATAAGCTAATGGAAAAGCAGAAATATCTAATTGACCAGTTGTCATTGGTTTCCACTGTTCTTT
Source organism: uncultured Pelagibacteraceae bacterium (assembly GCA_902601235.1). GTDB lineage: Bacteria > Pseudomonadota > Alphaproteobacteria > Pelagibacterales > Pelagibacteraceae > Pelagibacter. The sequence goes on along the minus strand of CACKMG010000005.1, from coordinate 11,150 downwards.
TGGTTTATACAATGATTTAGCTGGATAGATTCTGATATCTATTCCAACATTTGCTTTTTTAACCTCGTCAGCAATGATTTGAACCATTTCATGACGTGGGTCATAAGATCCATCAGCTCTAGGAGTACCAGGCCATTGGTGACTTGCTTTTAGCGTAACCGCATAAGCAGAACCAATAGTAGTAAAAATAAAAACTAATGAAGTTAAATATAATGACATTCTTTTTAACATTTTGATTTCCCTCTATTGTTATTTTTATTAATTCAATTAAAATAAAGATATTAATAAGAGTCAAGTCACCAAAAGTACTTAATAAACTGAAAAAAAATGGATGGACCTTTAAAAGATTTATTAGTTGTTGATTTAACTAGAGTATTGGTGGGTCCTTATTGTACTATGATACTTTCAGATCTAGGAGCAAGAGTTATTAAAATCGAAGCGCCTGAAATTGGAGATGACTCAAGAAAATTTGGACCATTTATAAAAGATTATTCTGCATACTTTATGTCTTTAAATAGAGGTAAGGAAAGTATTGCATTAAATTTAAAAAATAAAGAGGATAAAAAAATTTTTGATAAAATTTTATCGAAAGCAGATATTTTGGTTGAAAATTTTAAACCTGGAACTTTAGAAAAATGGGGGTTTGGCTGGAAAGATGTTAGTAAGAAATATCCTAAACTAATCTATGCCTCAGCATCTGGATTTGGTCAAACAGGACCCTTAAAAGAATTACCAGCTTATGATATGGTAGTACAGGGTATGGGGGGACTCATGAGTGTAACAGGTCAACCAAATTCAGAACCTACAAGAGTTGGAACTTCTATTGGAGATATCACTGCAGGTTTATTTACGGCAATAGGAATAAATGCAGCGCTTTACGATAGACAAAAAACAGGAAAAGGAATGTATATAGATGTTTCAATGCTTGATTGCCAGATAGCAATTTTAGAAAATGCAATTGCAAGATATTTGGCAAAAAATGAAATACCCAAGCCTATGGGATCTCGTCATCCATCTATTGCTCCTTTCGAAGCTTTTAAAACCAAAGATAGCCATATCATAATTGCTGCAGGAAACGATAAATTATTCGAAAAACTTTGTAAAATTTTAGATATGCCAAGCATAATTAGTGACTCAAAATTTTCGGATAACTCATCAAGAGCTAAAAATATGGACGAACTTAAAAAAATTCTTGAAGATAAATTAAAAGTTAATGAAACAAATGAATGGGTCAAAATAATGGAAAAAGAAAAAATTCCCTGCGGGCCGATATTTAATATCAAAGAAGCAGTTGAAAACCCTCAAGTTGAGTCTAGAAATATGATTGTTAAAGCTTATCACAAAGTAATTGGTGATTTTAAATTAGCTGGAAATCCAATAAAAATGTCATCTTATAAAGATGAAAAAATAAGAGGTGATATTCCAGATCTTGATGAACATCGAGATAAGATATTAGAGGAATTTAGTTAAACACATTTTATGATATTAAATACTAATGCTGGATAAAAGGAAATTTTATATTAACGGACAATGGGTCAGTCCTATCAATCAAAACGATTTTGATGTCATAGACCCTTCTACAGAAGATGTTTGTGCAATAATTTCACTTGGTAGTCCAGATGATACAAATTTAGCTGTAAAACATGCCAAACGATCTTTTGAAACCTGGAAAGAGTCTTCAAAAGAAGAGAGAATAAAATTATTAAAAAGATTATTAGAAATTTATAATTCAAGATGGGATGAAATGACAAATGCTATTTCAACTGAATTAGGTTGTCCTAAAGACTGGTGTTCAGCAAACCAAACTTCATCTGGGGCATCTCATATAGAGGATTTTATTAAAAGATTAAAAGAATTTAATTTTGAGCCTGGTTTTGGAAAAGATTCTGTTAATCATATAATCTACGAACCAATTGGTGTTTGTGGTTTAATAACACCATGGAACTGGCCTATTAATCAAATCGCTTTAAAGGTTGTACCTGCACTCGCCACTGGTTGCACAATGATCTTAAAACCATCTGAAATTGCTCCTCTTTCTGGAATGTTATTTGCAGAAATGATACATGAAGCTGGTTTTCCCGCTGGAGTTTTTAATTTAGTGAATGGAGATGGCCTAGGTGTCGGAACAGACTTATCAAAACATCCTGATATTGATATGGTCTCTTTTACAGGCTCAACAAGAGCAGGAAAACTAATTACAAAGAATGCTGCTGATACCATAAAGAGAGTTTGTTTAGAACTTGGAGGTAAAGGCGGAAATATTGTTTTTGCAGATTCTTACCCTGATGCAGTAAGAGATGGTATTAGAAATATAATGAGTAATTCAGGCCAGTCATGTGATGCTCCTACAAGAATGTTAGTTGAAAAATCTATCTATGAAAGAGCAATAAAAGAGGCCGCAGATGAAGCGAACAAAATTAAGGTGGATTTAGCTAGTAAGTCAGGCGAACATATAGGTCCAGTTATTTCAAAAGTCCAATTTGATAAAATTCAAGATTTAATAAAAAGTGGTATTGAAGAAGGAGCAACTTTAGTAGCTGGTGGTCCAGATAAACCTGGTGACTTTAAAAAAGGATACTTTATAAAGCCTACTGTTTTTACGGATGTAAAAAACTCTATGAGAATTGCTAAAGAGGAGATTTTTGGGCCAGTGCTCTCAATTATACCTTTTGATAATGAAGAAGAAGCAATTAAAATTACAAATGATACTGAATATGGATTAGGTAACTATCTTCAAACTGAAGATAGCGAAAAAGCCAGAAGAGTCTCAAAAAAATTAAGATCTGGTATCGTTTATGTAAATCATAAACCTGCGGATTCTGGAACACCCTTTGGTGGTTATAGACAATCAGGTAATGGCCGAGAAGGAGGAAATTGGGGATTACATGAATACTTGGAAGTCAAAACAATTACCGAATGGAAATAATAAGGTAAGGTCTTAAATATGATTGGTTATGTAATGGTTGGTACAAACAATCTTGATAATTCAATCAAATTTTATGATGAGTTGCTTAAAGTTATCGGATTAACTAGAGTTGATAAAGATGAAGTTTGCGCCGGATATGCATCTAAAGATGGTCCTGGGACAATCGAATTTTACGTAACATTGCCAGTTAACAAAAAAGAAGCAACAATAGGTAATGGATCACAAGTATCTTTCATAACAGACTCGAGATCGATTGTGGATAAATTTCATGAAACTGGATTAAAGGCTGGGGGTAAAAGTGAAGGTGCTGGCGGTGAAAGACCCAAAGGATCAGGAGTTTACTACTCCTATATTCGTGATCTAGATGGAAATAAAATTTGTGCATTTACAAATAATAAAACTTAATGTCATACGATACCGTCAAAAAAAAGTTAGATAATGGTAAATTAGTAATTTTAGACGGAGCTATGGGATCTGAGCTTGAGAAGAATGGAGCTCAAATGGATAAGGACTTATGGTGTGGAACTTCTTCAATTAAGTTTCCTGAAATAGTAAAAAAAGTTCATGAAGACTACATCAATGCTGGGGTAGATGTAATCACAACAAATACTTATGCTTCAACTCCTATTTCAATGAGAAATTATGGATATGAGGAATTCATAGAGGACTATAATAAAAAAAGTGTTCTAATAGCAAAAAAAGCTGTTGAAGATTCAAAAAAGGATATCGCTATAGCCGGAAGTGTATCGGCATCAGGAAGTTTTTATAAATTAGGAATTAAAAAAATGATACCTGGTTTCAATGAGCAATTAAAAATTCTAACAGATGAGGGAGTAGATTTGATTATTCTAGAAGCAATGTCATCTCAAGCAGATATTGTTCAAGCCATGATAGAATGTTCTACAAAAATAAATATGCCAGTCTGGTTATCTGTTTCGTGTGTAATTGATGATAGTACGAATAAAGTAATGTTAGGTTATAATGACTCGATGGATGCACCTCCTGAAGTATATGAAAATTTTGAAAAATCTTTAGTTAAATTTAGTAAACTTCACAAAGGTCCAATTTTAATTGCTCATTCAAATATTAATGTAACTGGAAGAGCTATTAAAATTGTTAAAAAAAATTTTAATGGAGTGGTTGGAGCTTATCCTAATGTAGGTTTTTATAAGAAGCCCAATTGGATTTATGAAGATAATATGAGGCCTGAAGACTACCTAAAAGAAGCAAAATCTTGGGTCAAAAATGGATCGCAAATAATTGGTGGATGTTGTGGTATAGGTCCAAACTTAATTAAATCTTTGTCAAAACTGAAATTATAAATTAACAAAGGATTAATATAAATTTTACTTACTAACGTCCTCTTTTGGAGATAAAACTACTGCAACTACTCCACCTATAATTATTAAAGAACATCCAGTTATCTGACGCCAACCAAATGGTTCATCCGTCAGGATACTTGAGCTTACAGCACCCACTATAATTTCTGATAAAAATAGAATTGAACATATCCCCGCTCCTATTTGAGTTGGGGCCCAAAGAATTACAATTCCAGTGGGGATAAAATAAAAAACTGATAGAAGAATTAAGAAAGTGGTCATTGAAACAAATGCATCAGTTGTTGGCACAGGACCAAGATAATCGACAAGTAAAAGTCCAGCTACAATATTAAATAATGTTCCATAAAAGAAAAAACCAAAAATAATAGGAAATACTCCGTCAGTTTTAATAACCTCAAGCCTTATCATTCCTCCAGCAAACATGATCCCACCTAAAAGAGCTATCCAGTCTCCTGCATTTTCTGGTAAAGGAAATTTACCCCCCTGTCCAAAAACTACCCATAATCCACCTAATGCTAAAGTTAAACTTAAAATTCTCTGCCAACCGTGTTTTTTTTTTAAAAAAATTATTTCAAAAATAGTTGTCCAAACGGGTGTCATATAAAACATTATTAAAGCTCTTACTACATCCGTTAATAGAAAACTTAATGCGTATAATATAAAACCTCCACCAATTAAAATTCCCATACCTGGAAGTTCTAATCCTGTACCTTTGTTTTTGCTAAGTTTCCAAATTGCAATAGGTAGTAGCAACAAAGTTCCAATCATCATTTGAGATATTGTGCCCCAACCACCAGTCAGACCTCCATCTTCAAGAATTCTTTGTGGTAACCAATATATCCCCCAAGACCCAGCTGAAATTGCTAATGCAATTGAAATTTTGTAATGATGAGGGTGTCTCATACTAATTTATCCTAGGTTTATTCTTACTATAATTAAAAGCTTCTTCATACTTAATTGCGAAAGAAAATAATTTTAAGTCATCTTTATTTCTTCCAATAATTTGCATCCCCATTGGCATGCCATCTTTATTAAAACCAACTGGGATTGTGATTGTAGGTAATTCCAAAAGACTAGATAATATGAAAATTTCTAGCCAACGGTGGTAAGTGTCCAATTTAATATTATTAATTTCTTTTGGAAATTGTAAATTTTTATCAAAAGGAAAAACTTGAGCTGATGGTAATGCTAAAAAATCAAAATTTTTAAAAATTAAATTAATTTGATTTATACATTGTTGTCTCTGATCTAATGCCAATACCAAATCTTTAGACTTAATTTCTTTACCTTTATTAAATTCCCAAATTGCCTGATAAGTCATTGAATTAATATCTGAAATATTCATAGCTAAAGTATCTTCGTATATACTTTTGGCTCTTAATGTCGTCCAACTTTTCCATAAATAATCGTTATTTATTTTAGGTTTAAGTTCCTCTACTTTAATATTTATTTTTTCTAACTTCCTTAATTTGATTTCACAAATATCTAATATTTCTTTTTCTATATTGTATTCTCCATTCATATTTGACAACCATCCAATTTTGAATGCTGAAAATTCTTTGTCACTTATAATTTGATTTTTAAATGAACCATTTAGATCAAAAGAAATTTTATCTAATGAGTCACTTCCGACAATTTCATCTAATAAGATCGACATGTCATTTGGATTTCTCGCAAAACATCCTGGTGTTGTAAGTATTGGTAAATCTAAATTTTGACCTGAACGATCTGCAGAAATTAAACCGGGTGTTGGTCTAAAGCCATAAATATTTGCGTATGCTGCAGGTCCTCGACACGATCCCATCTGATCAGTACCATCAGCAAAAGGTAATAATCCAGCGGCAACAGCTGAACTAGCTCCTCCACTCGATCCAGCTGCAGATTTTGATAAATCATAAACATTTGAGGTTGGCCCAAAAAGTCTATTAATAGTATGCCCTCCTACACCAAGCTCTGCTGTATTTGTTTTTCCAATAATAATCGCTCCTTTATTAATTAATCGATTTACAAATAATGAATTTTTTTTAGGTTCATTATCTTTTGATCCGGGATAACCATAAGTTGTTTTAAAGCCCACTACATCTGTTAGATCTTTAACTGCTATAGGCAATCCATTTAAAGGTTTATCAACTTCTCTGGCTTTATCCTTTTCAATTGCCTCTTTTATTATCAGCTTTCTATCTTTTTGAAGAACAATCGCATTTAAATTAGGATTTAATTTTTCAATTCTATCTAAATAATATTCAACAACTTCCTTAATTGAAATTTGACGACTATATATACTTTTTTGAATTTCTTTAATTGATTGATTATTCAGCATTAAGCTTATCTAGCTTTTTTGATGGACGCTAATGTCATTTCTTTAACTTCTTCTAAAGTCGCTTTTCTAGGATTTTGTCCATAGGCTTGATCTTTCATTGCTTTTTCTGCAATTCTATCTACGCAATCTTCGGGAACTCCAATTTCGCTCAAACTTTTTGGAATTTTAATTCTGTCTAGAATTTTTTCGATATTTGAAATAAACGCATCAACCGAATGATCTTCAAATTGCATAGCCTCTGACATTCTTTTAACTTTTTCTTCCATACCTGGTAAATTATATTTTAAAACAACTGGTAATATAATTGCATTTGTTAAGCCGTGGTGGGTATTAAATTCAGCTCCAACCATGTGTGCAATAGCATGCACCAAACCAAGGCCTTTTAAAAAAGAAATACCTGCTAAACAAGATCCAACATGCATTCCTCCTCGTGCAACTATATTTTTTGGTTCCTCTACTGCTGTAATCAAAGATTTTGAGATTAATGATAATCCCTCTAAAGCAGCACCATCACACATAGGATTAAAACCAGGAACACAATACCCTTCAATACCATGAATAAGAGCATCCGCTCCTGTCCAAGCGGTTAAATTAGATGGAAGTCCAATGGTTAGTTCAGGATCAATTAATGCTAACGAAGGTCTAACATCTGGGTGCCACATACAAAATTTCATACCTTCTTTTAAATAAGTAACCATAGCTGAAATTTCTGTTTCAGCTCCAGTTCCTGCTGTTGTAGGAATAGTTATAATTTTTGGAAAAGGGTTATCTTTACTAATTTTAGGTGGAGTTAGTTCAAATTCAAAATCTCTTAATGGAACTTCATTATTTGCTGTAAGGCATATGAGTTTACCTCCATCCATTGCACTGCCACCACCAATTGCAATGATCGAGTCATGATTACCATCTTTATATTTTTTGCAACCGACTGAAACTTCGTCTTCTCGAGGATTCGGTGATATGTCAAAAAATAAATTTGATTTTACATTTGATTTAGCTAAATAACTTTGAAGGTTTGTGATAAATGGCAACTTTGGGCTTCCTTTGTCAGTAACTATTAAAGGATTTTTGATATCTAAATTATTACAAATGCTACCTATTTCTTTAAGCCGACCAGGTCCATAAGCAATATTAGTTGGAAAAGTCCAATCTTGATTTGATAATATATCTTTTTCATTAAGCTTAAAATTTTGCATTTTTATATAAATAATCTATTTATATACTATCAATTATATCACAAAGTAAATGAAGAATTCATCTGCCAGATCTAATTCAAGAATAATCTATCTTTCTGTAGGTTCAATGCTCTTGGGAGTTCTTTTTATTGATATTTATGGAATAATTGTAAAATTTTTAGGTGATACGTATTCAACAAATCAAATGGTTTTATTTAGAAATATGTTTGCAATAATACCTTTGTTAGCATTAATTTTTTATACAAATGAAAATCTGAAAATATTTAATAATTTAACAAAAAGATTTGTTATTCTTTGTTTTATTAGAGGTCTCTGTTTTTTATTTATGAATGTTTTTTATTTTATAGCAATAAATAATATGGATTTTGCAACCGCTTCTACATTAACTTTTTCGGCAACTTTTTTTATTGTTATTTTATCAATATTTTTTTTAAACGATAGAGTAGGTATATATAGATGGTCTGCTGTAATTATAGGTTTTGTTGGTGTTGCAATGATAATGAAACCTACCAGTGATGTTTTTTCATACTACTCAATTTATCCATTAATGGTGGGATTTTTATATGCAATTGCAATTATAATTCTTAAATTTATTCCAGAAAAAAATTCAACTGCTAAAATTCAATTCTACTCTTTAATAGCTTCTATTATTGGGGCAGTTATACTTTTGGTTATAACTTTCGATAATAAATTTATACAAAGCTTTCAGGATTTATTGATGTTAATATCAATTGGAATTTTAGGTGGATCAGCTGGAATTTTATTCATCTATTCCTATCGATTGATAGAAGCTAGTAAGCTTGCAGTATTTGAATATTTAGCAATACCCTCATCCTTTTTTCTAGGTTGGCTTTTTTTTGACGAAGCTCCGATTGATCAACTTTTTCCAGGAGTGTTGGGAATTATTTTAGCAGGAATGATTATTATCTGGAGAGATAAAAGAAAGAAAAAGACATTAAGGGTAAGTAAAAAAGTTTATTAAACTTTTGATTTCATAGATTGCATAACAATAGATCTGTCAATCTCACCAAGCAATTTACCTGATGAAGAACAAACTACCGGATATGCTTGATCACCTTCACTTAGTTGATCAATTAAAGTTTCAATTTTTGAGTTATCTTCTATACAGTTCTCTTTTTTTTCAAATTGCTTCTTTGTTTCTGCACAACATTCTATTCTCATCACTTTTCCTGCGCTAAGAACCTTATATTTCGGAACATCTTCACAAAAATCTTTTACATATTGATCCTTTGGATTAGAAACTATTTCCTCTGGAGTTCCAATTTGTGAAATTTCGCCGTCTTTCATAATAGCTATATGATCTCCCATTTTTATTGCCTCTAAAAAATCATGAGTAATAAAAACCATAGTTCTTTGAAGTTTTTCTTGGATTTTTAAAAGTTCATCTTGCATCTCTCTTCTTATAAGAGGATCTAAAGCAGAGAAAGGTTCATCAAAAATTAAAATTTCTGGATCTACTGCTAAGGCTCTTGCTAGGCCTACTCTTTGTTGCATACCACCAGAGAGTTCTCTAGGATAATTATTTTGCCAACCATCTAATCCAACCATTTTTAAAACTTCCATAGATTTTTCTAGCCTTATATTTTTTTTTGTGCCTCTAACTTCTAAACCATATCCAATATTTTCTATAACTGTTCTATGAGGAAAAAGTCCAAAATGTTGAAATACCATACTCATTTTATTTCTTCTAAGTTCTAATAAATCTTTAGAGCTCATTTTAGTAACATCAACATCATCCATTTTAACTGTTCCAGATGTAGGTTCTATTAGTCTTGAAATACATCTGACCAAAGTAGATTTTCCACTACCTGACAATCCCATTACTACGAAAGTCTCACCTTTTTGAATTGAAAAACTTACATCCTTAACAGCAACAACATGCCCAGTTTTTTCATGTACTTCTTTAATTGATAAATTTGTATCTAAATTTTTTATTATTCTTTTTTCATCTGGACCAAATAGCTTCCATATGTTGCTACAGGTAATTTTTTGGTCATTATTCATTCTTAAACTTATAATTTATAGTTAAAATACACAATATTTTGCTTTAAAAGTAAATTTAATTATTCTAATTTTATAAATATGTCTAGTATTACCGAAACTATGGAAAAATCAAACCAATCTAAAAATATAATAACTTATTCAATTATTAGTATAGTTTTTCTGATAGCTCTCTGGCTATCTTCTCAAAGTGAAGGTCCATCGAAATTTCCAAAATTTGTAACCGATGAGTTCACTTTTACTGCGTGGGTAAATGAAGGAGAAGATTTTTTAAAAAAGAACTATAGGTGGATGACTAAGATTGTAGCTGGATATATTAAAGTTTGCTACTATTTTGTAGAGGACTTTTTACTTGAATCTCCCTGGATTTTAATTGCAGCAATTATTTTTTTACCATGTCTAATTGCTGGTGGCTTAAGGCTGGGACTTTACTCTTTATTTGTAGTCTATTTTTGGGGTGCAACTGGAATGTGGGAACCCTCACTACAAACAGTTGCTCTGATGGGTTTATCAGTTTTACTTTGCGTATTTTTTGGATTTATATTGGGAGTTTTATGTTCCCAAAGTGATAGATTTGAGAATTTTATGAAACCAGTTTTAGATACAATGCAAGTAATGCCTGCTTTTGTTTATCTCTTTCCAGCATTATTCTTTTTTGGTATCGGTGGTGCACCAGCAATTCTTGCAACTATGATTTATGGAATGCCTCCAATAATTAGGTTAACTAATACTGGAATTAGACAAGTGCCAGCACAAACCATAGAAAGCGCAACTTCTTTTGGTTCAAATAAATTACAACTTTTATTTAAAATAAAAATTCCATTATCTTTACCTAGCATAATGATGGGAATAAATCAGGTAATAATGATGGCTCTCGCACTTGTTGTTTTAGCATGTTTCATTGGTGCAGAAGGAATTGGAGGACAAGTATGGCAAGCGATTAGAAGACTAGACGTAGGTTGGGCCATGGAGGGTGGGCTTTGTATTTTATTTATGGCAATCATGTTTGATAGATTTAGCATGTCATTTAGTAAAATAGAGGAAAGTTTACCATCTGATGTACAAAAATTTTATTTACTTCCTCAAGGATGGGCTAAATATCAATTAGCAAGAATTATAGAAAAGCCTTTAACTATTATACATGATATTATTAAATATATTTGTAAGTTTATTACTAACTTTATTGCCTATCTTTTTAAATTTTTAATATCAATATTCAATAAAATATCTGCGCATGATATTGGAGAGTTTATAAGTAAAAGATATTATATAATTCCGTCATTTATAGTTTTTTTCATAATAATCTTTATTGATAATAACTTTATAAAAATTGGTTCATTTCCGGA
>CACKMG010000004.1 GCA_902601235.1 uncultured Pelagibacteraceae bacterium | reverse complement strand
CAAATTTTTTTCTTTGATGGGAAATCTATTTTTTTCACTAAAAATTTCAGATATTCTTTATACATTCTTAATGGGTAATACTGATTCATTTAAAAAGCTTAATATTAAATCAAATGATTTTAGATTTTGTGTTGAACTTCCTCTTAAAATGGAATTAGCAAAAATGAAATATAAAACAATACCCTCTTATGAAAAAAAACGTATAGGGGGGAAAAAAAAAGTAAATGAATTTAAAGATGGTTTATTAATTTTAACAGAGATGATTAAGTTATTTTTTGAGCACAAGATTTTTAAAAAAAAAATAGTATAATATTAAGTATAAAGATATATTAAAAAAAATAACTGATACAAGTATAGAGGATTTTGCTGGAAAATTATAAGCAAATAATAATCCAGGTAAACTAATTAGTAGAATTAAAAAACTGCATAAAGGATTTAATATTTTTTTTTTAAAAACTTTCTTATTTTGTAAATATAAAAAGATAATTTGATGTAAATGTAAATTATCAGGTAAAGATGTTTTTTGTTTTTTTAAAATTCTTCTAAAAAGTGAAAAAAAATTTTCAAAAGCAGGATACCACAATAAAACTGCCACGTAATAGGGTGATAAAAAATTATTGTTATAATTAAATTTGATAAGATAAACACCGATTAATAATGAAAGGAGATAACTGCCACTATCTCCCAAATAAACTAAACCAAAAATATTAAAAATAAAAAAAATGAACAAGACAAATATTAGAGTGGTTACAAAATTATAATCGATTATATCTACATTTGTGTAAAAATTAGCTAGAATTATTATCGAAATTAAAATCATTAAATAATAACCGGCTAGAAGACCATTTAAACCATCTAAAAAATTACTCCCATTAATTAAAATCGCTAAACAGAAAACAGTAAAAAAAAGATTGAAGTATTCATTGGATAAAAACAAATTTAAGATATCAAATTTAACGTCTTTAATCTGTAAATCTTCGAAATATGATAGTAATAATAAAATCAAAATTTGAAAAATTAATCTTTTGTTTGGATTTGTCAAAATATTTTGATCTGACATTAGGCCCAAAAGAGTAATACAAATCATTGATGCTACAAACACCAATGGATGATTATAAAAAAAAATTAAATATACTACTAATATATATAAACCTCCAATTACTACTGGAGATTTATTTTCTGCACCTATAATCTTATGGCTTGAATAAGAAACATTATCTATAAGAAAATTTTTTTTTTTAAAAATACTAAAAAGAGTAATGAATATTAGAAATATAAAAAATAAATTTTTTAAATCCATTATTAATATTAATTAATCCTTGATCTAATTACTTTTTTTAAACCCTCGTAAAAATTAATTTTGGGAGACCATCCTAATTTATTAATTTTGCTTGAGTCTAGATTTTTTTTATATGTTCCATCCGGAAAGTTTTTATCAAAAATTATTTTACCTCTAAAATTAATATATCTCGCAATTAAATTTGATAATTTTTTAATTGATATATTATTTTTAGTACCAACATTTAATATCGGTAATTTATTATTGAACTTTTTCTCTAAAATTTTTTTCTTTATTTCGAGAGATAGAAGTATTGCCGAAGCTAAGTCATCAGAATGAATAAATTCTCTCAGAGGCTTACCAGATCCAAGGAGTTTAACAAATTTATTACCTTTTTTTTTTGCATTTTCAATTTTTTTAATCATTGCTGGAATCACATGTCCATCAATTGCATCGAATTTGTCATTTTCGCCATAAACATTAGTAGGCATCAGACATATAATATCTAAATTATGATCTTCATATAATGTCTCGCAAAATTTTATACCTGCTATTTTAGCAATAGCATAACATTGATTAGTTTTTTCTAAACTTCCAGTAAGTAAACTTTCCTCTTTTATAGGAGTCTTTGAGAATTTAGGATAAATACAAGATGTTCCAAGATAAATTGTTCTCCTAATTTTTTTCTTTAAAGCCATTTGTAACAAAGAATTTTGTATTTGAATATTATTTAGAAAAAAATCTTTCTGATTCAAGCTATTGGCCATTATACCGCCTGCTTTTGCAGCAGCCATTATCATGTAATCAATTCTCTTATTTTTAAAATATTTTAAAACTTTATTTGAGTCTCTTAAATCAAGTTTTTTTCTAGTAACTACGATTAAATTTTTATAGCCCTTATTTTTTAATAAACTTAATATTGAGCTTCCTACAAGACCTTTATGTCCTGCAATAAATATATAATCTGATTTTTTCATTTATTTTTTTTCAAAATAGATATATCTGAGTCTAACATATCTTTAACAAGATCTTTAAAACTATGTTTAAGTTTATATTTTAATTCTCTAAATGCCTTTTTTGGATTACCCTTAAGATAATCTATTTCTAGTGGTCTGTAATATTTGCTATCTACTTTAATTATAAGTTCCTTTTTTTTATTTCTTATTAAATACCCTCTTTCATTTACACCTTTTCCTGACCAAATTATTTTTAGGTTAAGATATCTGCAGCATTCGTTTACAAAATCTCTTACACTTGTAGTTTTGCCTGTTGCGATAACATAATCATCAGGTTTTGATTTTTGAAGAATTTTCCATTGCATTTCTGTATAATCTTTTGCATGACCCCAATCTCTCTTAGCATTTAGATTTCCTAAGTACAGAATATCTTTCGAACCCAAAATTTTTTTTGCAAAATACATTGTAATTTTTCTTGTAACGAAAGTTTCCCCTCTTCTAGGACTTTCATGGTTAAATAAGATCCCATTACATGCAAAAAAACCATATGCCTCTCTATAAACTTTAGTAATATAGTAAGAGTATAATTTTGATACACCATAAGGAGATTTTGGAACCATAAGAGATTTTTCATCAAAAGAATTTACTTTGTTTGGTTTTTCTCCAAAAAGTTCAGAAGTGCTTGCTTGATAAAATTTAGTTTTTTTTAAATTTAAAAATCTCATGGCCTCTAAAACTCTCAATGTTCCTAATCCTGAGACCTCAGAAGTATATTCTGGAATTTCAAAAGAATGCCCAACATGACTTTGTGCACCTAGATTATAAATCTCATTTGGTTTTATTTTATTAATTACGTTTACAATACTATTTGAGTCTGCCAAATCTCCATAGTGTAGTCGAAAATTTGATCTTGAATGAATGTCTTTGTAAATATGATCTATTCTATTTGTATTAAAAGTTGATGATTTCCTTTTAATACCATGCACAGCATAACCTTTTTTTAAAAGAAACTCTGCAAGATATGATCCATCTTGACCTGTTATTCCAGTAATTAAAGCTTTTTTTTTCAATTTAGTTAAAATATTTGATTAACTTGTTATAGGATAAAATTAATACACTAAAAAATGAGGATGTTAAATTTTTTTTTTCATAAATATAATATAATTTAAAAGCATCTTTTAATTTTATGAAAGTACTTGATGATAAAGAGTTTTTACAATCTCTCCAGAATGATAATGTCTGATTTAAATGTTTAAGTTTAAAGCCTTTTCTTGCCAACTTTAACCATAGACCAAAATCTTCTTGGGTACTTAAATTTGGAAAGTTTAAATTTGGTATCTCTTTTTTATTTATCATTACTGTACTAAGACCAATAAAATTTGATTTAATTAGATTGGAATAATTTGCATCAGAATTTACTTTTATTTGCTTAAGAATTTTATCCTTTTCATCAATAACTGTATAAGACGTAAAAGAAAAATAATAAGAATTTTTCTCCATAAAATTCAATTGTTTTGACAATTTATTTTTTTTCCAAATATCATCTGCGTCTATGAATGCTAAATATTTTCCCTTTGAGTTTTTAATTGCTAAATTTCTAGATTTCGCAACTCCTAAATTTTTTTTATTTATTATAATTTTTTTTTTTTTAAATTTAATTAAAAGTAATTTTAAATATTCTATATCTTCAGTATCATCTTCATCAAAAACAAAAATTACTTCAAAATTTTTATAAGTCTGACTAAAAATTGATTTTAAAGTTCTCTTAATAAAATCTTTTTTTTTATAATATGTAATAATAACTGAAATTAATGGTTTTTTTTTCATTCTTTATGATAAAAAATATAATTGTTCTTTTTTGTAATATTTAAACCCCCTTGTCCTCTAATACATGTAGACGGCACAGACCAGCATGCGCCTTCGGTCAAATATAAATCATGTCCATTTATTACTACTTTTTTAAATTCACTATTTTTTGTCCAAAAAAATGGAAAATTTTTAAAATTATGATGATCATTTTCTTTTAATTTAAGTTCATCATTTATTCTAGTAATATTTTTAGTTAGGAAAACAGTATATGAGATTAAAAAAATTATGGAGATTTTTTTTAATACTTTGCGTGAATGAAAATTAATTTTTTTTTCAATTAGAAATATAAATGGGAAAGTCAATAGTGAAAATACAATAATATATCCTGCATACCTCAAGGTTGGAAAATTAAAAAACCATAATAAGAAAATTAAAATTATTGAAAAATAAATTATAGAATAACCTTTTTTTTTTTTATTTAATTTGTTTTTATGTAAAAAAATATCTTTATAAAAAAATGAGATAAATATTATTAGTATTAATAATGTAACCAAAATATAATCTGAAAATTTTCCAATAAAATAAACTTTAAACCAATTTGGTATCCAATTCGAATTAAGCACATATTTTTCTTGATCCTCAGTACCAAAGCCTGGTCCTGCTCCACCTTTTGCCCAAACTTCATAGTAAAGATTTAAATAATTTACAGTTTCAGAACTTATTGCCCATTTAAATTTTTCTGAAAAACATAATTTTTCTACTGGATAAATTAAACAACCAGTTGCAGAAAAATTTAAAAAAATAAATAGGCTCAATGATAAAAAAATCAAAAATAAGAAGTCAATTTTCAATAATTTTAGAATAATTTGTTTTTTTTTTTCAACTGATATGAATAATATTAAAAGCAAAACTGAATAAATTACTGATATAAACTTTAATGAAATCGCAAATGTAATCATTATCATCGAAAGCTTCAAATAATTAATTCTGGATTTTAATTCAATTTTTTTATTATAAAAAAATTCTAAAAGATAAAAAAAATAAATAGCTATTATTATTTGACCAGAAATATCTGAGCCATATTCTGCTAATCTACTAAATTTAGCTAGAAATAAAATTAAGAACAAGCAAAGAATTAAATTTGTTAAATTCAAATTATTTTTTTTCCTTAAATAAATTTCTATTAATATAAAAGAAACTAAAAATGTGAGAAACAGAAGATTGGTGAGGTTAAAAATATAATATTCAAATAATGGTAAATAATTCAATGACATAATCATAAAAAGAGAACTTATATGTTTAAAACCATGATTGAGATTTCCTAAACCAAATTGAAGTTTTTGTTGGGCAAATTGAAGTGAGTTAGGCAAATGATAGAAGCCAAAATCCTCATTATTCTTAGCCATTAAAATACAAATGAATAATAAAACAAATATAATTGAAATATATTTTAATTTTTCAAATTTTTTTCTATCAATATAAATCAAACTGAAAACTCCAATTAAAATAATAAAGATATTATGAATATAATTATGAGGTGCAAATAAGTGTGTTAGACTTGCAATAATACTTAAAATAAAAAGTCCTAAAAAACCAATTAATCCATAATTATAATTAAAACCTTCAAATTTGAGAAATTTTGTTACTACTAATCCGTAACCTATAGTTGAAAATAAAATTAATAATGAAATTAGAAAAAATAAAAAAAGAGATAAAATCATTTTAAAATAATTTAGTTAATGATTTATAATGATAATATAATGTAAATTTTTTACTTAATTTAATACTGTTTAGTTTTAGCTTTTCAGTTTGTTTAAATTTCTCAAAATATTTAAACTTTTCTAAAAAGTTACTTATATCATTATTTTCAAAAACTACTCCATTATAATCATCTTTAATTAATTCCACAGGACCTGGCCACGCATTTGATGTAAGAATTGGGGCACGACAGTAAGATGCCTCAACTAAAACAAAGCCCGGATCTTCCCATAAAGAAGTTAAAATAAATCCCTTAGAATTTTTAAAATATGGGAAAATATTATTAATATAACCTAATAAAGTTATATTATTTTCTAAATTATTTTTCCTAATAAAATTTTTTAACTTTACTTCCTCTTCACCATTTCCAGCAATTAATAACTTTATTTGATTGTTTTCTTTTATAATTTCTTTGAAGGCTTTACATAAAAACATGAAATTTTTTTGTTTGGTCAATCTACCTACGGCTAAATAAAAATTATTTAAATCTATTTTCTCGTTTTTTTTTTTATTGATTTCTTTGACGCTTATTATCGGATCATTTAAAAGTTTAATTTTTGAAGTATCAACTAAATCGAGACTTTTAATGTATCTTAAAGTATTTTCAGTAGGGCAAGTAATTAAATGAATCTTTTTTAAAGTTAATTTCCATAAAAATTTTCTAAAAAGATTCATTTTGGGATATCCAGAAATTCTCAAAATAAATTTTGTTTCAAATTTAAAAAAGAGAAGAAGAAAAAGAGGAAGTGATGTTATTAAATGAATGATTAAAAAATCAGGTTTATTTTCTTTTAAGATCTTTTTTAAGGGAAAAAAACCTAATATAAAAAGTATAAAAAAAGATATTCTACTTTTTAATTTACCTTTGTATGGCAAAAAACTTACCAAAGAAGGATAGTGATTAATAAATCTAAATTTCTTTTTTTCTTTTTTATTAATAAATTTATCAAATTCCCCAAAAAAATTTAAAATAAAACTTTGATAATTTGAGCTATATCTCATTAATGAATCAGCTGAATTTAAAACAGCTTTACAAGTTGCAATTGGTGACAAAAAAGGTGACCAATAATAGATTTTTTTTTGTTTCAAGGTGTTTCTAATTTGTAATTCTAGTGTATTAGTAATATGAAAATATATCTATTTAAACAAATAAATTAAGAAAATTATGGAGAAAAGTAAAAAAAGATTAATTTTCTTTATGCCCTCAATGGAAGGAGGTGGGGTAGAAAAAAATCTTATTTTGGTAGCAAATTATATTTCTCAGTATAAAAGCAATATCCAACTAATAACATTTGACGATAATTTTAATAAATTCTTTAATAAAAAAATTCTTATCAAAAATGTTATCAAAAAAAATCAAAAAAAATACTCAAAATATTACAAATATTTTTGCTGTCTTTCTATATTATTAAAAGAATATCTTAATGATAAAAATTTTGTTTTATTTTCTTTTCAAGCAAACATTTATGCTTTGATTTTATCTTATTTTTTAAATTTCAAAATTATATCTAGATCAAATTCTTCACCATCTGGTTGGAATAAAAATTTTTTAAAAAATTTAGTTTTTAAATTTTTTTTTAAAAAGGCAAATTGCATTATTGTAAATAGCAAAGAATTTCAAAAGGAATTTAAAAAAAAGTTTAAAATTAATACTAATTTTATTTATAACCCTTTAGACAAAAAAGAAATTTTAAAAAAAAGTAAATATCAAGTTAAAAATAAAATTTTCAGGACTAAATTCTTAAAAATAATTAATATAGCAAGATTCACAGATCAAAAAGATCATTCAACACTTATAGAAGCGATAAAAATTGTAAGTAAAAAGATCAAATGTGAACTAATAATAATAGGATATGGAAGTAATAAATTTAATATTCAAACTATGATAAATAAATATAAATTACAAAAAAATATCAAAATTATTAATTATAAAACTAATCCATTTCCATATTTAAAAGCTTCAGATCTATTTGTGTTATCATCAAAATATGAAGGTTTACCTAACGTTATTTTAGAAGCACAAACATTAAAAAAATATGTAATATCAACTGACTGTCCTACGGGACCAAAGGAAATTCTGTTAAATGGTAAAATAGGTTCCTTATTTAAAGTAGGTGATTATGATAGTCTAGCAAAAATTATCATTAATTTCAAAAAAAATAAAAAAATATTTCAAATAAAATCAAAGAAAGCCTTTGCAATGTTGGATAGATTTGATTTTGAAAAAAATTGTAAAAAATATTTATTTTTAGTTAATAAATACATATGAAGTTAAATTTTAATGACCCCCAAACTAGGTATTTAATCGATTATGCAAATTTAAAACAGGGTATTATCAAATATCAATCTAATTTTTTAAGTGAAAAAAAATTACAAGAATTCATTAAAAAACCATATTATGGTTTCCCCTTAGTTTTACCAGTTGGTATTAAATATTTTAGATATAATAAAAAATTTACATTCATTATTGAAAAGAAGAATTTTATGAAAAAAATTTTTGGTATTAATAAGAAAAATTATATAGGTGAAAAAATTTTTTTTAATTTTGGAAATAAGTTTTCATACAATGTTGAATTAAAACAAAAATATCAAAAACATTACAAATATATTAATGATTATAATTCAAAATTAATTAGAAAGGTTGAACTTTTAAAAAAGAAATATTATTTAAGTTCTTTCCAAACTAGAAATGTTCCTCATTTTGGACATGAAGAGATAATAAAAAGATTAATAAAAGAAAGAGGAAAAGTTTTTATAAATCCCCTCATTGGAATGAAAAAAAAGGGTGATTTCAAGAATGAAATACTTAGGAAAATTTTTAATAATTTAATTAAAAATGTGGAATATAAAAATAAAGTTTTATTTGGTCCTTTTATTGCAAATATGCATTATGCAGGTCCAAGAGAAGCGATACATCATTTAAATTTAAGAGAAATGATTGGATTTGACAGATTTACAATAGGTAGAGATCATGCTGGTGCTGAGAATATTTACAAGCCTCTAGAAGCTTTCAATTATGTAAAAAAATTTTCAAAAAAATTGAAAATTGATATATTTGCACATAAAGGATCTTATTTTTGTAAATCATGTGATAAAATTGTATTAAGGACAGATTGTAAACACAAAAATTTGCAAGAAATATCGGGTAGTGAATTTAGAAAAAAGATACTATCAAAAAAAAATTTTACTTATGCTAGAAGGTCTACACAAAAATATATATATACTTTAAAAAACAAATTATTTTATTAATGAAAATTCTTCCTACAATAGGACCAGAAACTATAAAATCCAAAAATTTAAAATACATTTTAAATAAAACAGAAATTGTAAGAATTAATAGTTCACATAATACAATAGCATGGCATAAATCTGCTATAAGAAAAATAAAAAAAATAAAACCCAATAGTGTTATCCTAATTGATTTTCCTGGTGTAAAACCTAGAACAAAAAATATTATTCCCCTAAAGATTAAAAAAAATCAAATTATTACTTTTAAATATGGAAATAATTCCAAAGCTAATGAAATTTTACTAACAAAACCTCTGCCAAAAAAAATAAAAAGTAAAAAATTTTCTTTAGATGATGGAAAATATTTATTTAAACTAATCTCAAAGAACAAAAAAACAATCAAAGGTAAATCTCTTCAGGACTGCATTATAAAACCAAAAAAAGGATTAAATATTCCTGACTCTGTTTATGATAATAGACTACAAGAAAAAATATATATGCAATACTTTAAGATATTTTCAAATTCTCAAATTGATGCAATAGGTTTAAGTTTTGTTCAAAATAAAAAAATTATAAAAAAAATTAGAAAAAAATTTCCTAAATTAATACTCATATCAAAAGTTGAAAATAGTGAAGGTTTAAAAAATGTAAATGAAATATCTAAATTTTCTGACGCTATTATGATTGATAGAGGTGATTTGTCTGCTGAAATAGGTGACTATAATTTATACCAAGGAATAAATAAAATTTCTTCATACTGTAAAAAGTATGGCAAGCCCCTTATTATGGCGACAGAGAATCTAGAATCGCTTTATCATAATAATAATCCATCTAAAAATGACATTGTTTCCTTAGGTCATTCAAAACAAGTTCAGTCTGATATAATAATGTTGAGTGAGGAAACTGCAGTTTCACAAAAATGGAAAAAAATATTTACATGGCTGACACGATTTATTCACTCTACAAAAAATAATAAAACAACAAAATATTCAGAAAAAATATTTTGGGAAATTGCTAAATTTACAAAAAATTATACTTTAGTTTTGTTCACAAAACATGGTGTAATGTTTAACAAAATTTTTCAGGACAATTTGGAAAATGATGTAATTGTATTTACTGATCAAAAAAGAACATATAATTTGACTAAATACTATAAAAATACTCATTGTATTCTAACAAAAAAATTTGATAACAAAAATATTAGTAAATTTTATTTCAATAATATAAAAAAATATAAAAGAAGAATTTTTCAAAATAATAATTTTGCATTTTTAATTACAATTTCTTTTCCCAAAAAAGGAGCAACTGCAAACTCTCTTTCTTTAATTGAAAAGAAAAATATATAACTCATGTTAAGAGATTTAATAAAAATCTTATTTTTTTTTATAATGAAAAGTTTTCCTAAAAAAAAAAAGTTATTGATATTTGGAGATAGAGCTGGTCTTAGGTTTGCAGATAATTCGAGACATTTATTTCTTTACTTAAATAGATTCAAAAATGATTACAGATGTATCTGGATAACAAAAGATGAAAAAATTGTAAAATTTCTTAAGCATAATAATTTTGAAGTATATAAAAAAAATTCTTTAAAGGGGATTTACTTTTGTTTAGTTGCTGAGTGGCATTTATTCAATTTTGTTGAAGAAGATATCAACTCAAAAATTACTATCTATTCAAAATGTATACTTTTGTGGCACGGAGTATTACCTAAAAAGGTAAATGAGATAAAACATTCTGATAATTTTTTCAATAATTTCATATTTAAGAGAACTGAAAAATATTTTGTTTATCCTAATAAAGAATTAGCTCAACCGTTTTTAAATCGATTTCCAAAATACAAATATAACCTTCTTCAGTCTAATCTACCCAGAAACCTTATATTCGAAAAAGAATTAAATAATTTTTATATTGATGCCGAAAAATTATTAATTAAGAGAATTGAAGATTCCAAGAAAAAAATTTTTGGATATTTTCCTACCTGGAGAGAAGATGGTTTGGAAATATTTAGAGATGTAAAAAATAATGATGAATTAGAAGAGTTAAATTTAACTTTAAAAAAAAATAATTCTTTGTTGTTATTAAAAAAACATATGAATTCAGAAAAAAAGGATGGAGATAGGCGCTATAATCCTGTGATAGAAAAAATGATAAATTTTTTGAAAGAGAAAGATTCAATTATTTTTGCTGATTACGAAACAGATTTAAACTCTATTTTGAATAAATGCGATTATCTTATAACTGATTATTCTGGTGTAGTTTTCGATTATCTTTATTTAAATAGGCCAATAATTTTTTATGTACCAGACTATGACGAATTCGAAAAAAATACAGGCTTAGAAATTAACGTTATTAAAAAAAATATTGGTAAAATTGCAAACAATGTTGGTGAATTAAGTAAATTAATTGCAGAAGTAAGTCATATCAAAAATGAAGAAGCTGACATATTAAAGAATAAAGAAAATTTGAAAAATATGATCTTTCCTAAAAATAATAATGGTATAGATAATATCTTCAAAATTTTAGAAAGAACTTAAACTATGAAAGCAATAATTATTGCTGCTGGACAAGGTAAAAGAATTCCACAAATTACAAAAAAAAAACCTAAATGTTTGATAAAAATAAATAATAAAACAATTATAAAAAGACAAATAGATTTTTTTAGAGACTTAAAAATAAGTAAGATTGCTGTAGTGAGGGGCTTTAAGAAAAAAAAAATAAATTATAAATCAATTACCTATTATGATAATAAAAATTATAAAAAAAATGAACAACTTGACTCATTGTTTTATGCAAAAAAATTCTTTGATGATGATATAATTGTTTGTTTTTCAGATATTATTTATGAAAAAAAAATATTAAATCAATTTATTAAAACTAAAAAAAACTTTGCTCTTGCGATAGATAAAAAATGGAAAAATCGTTATATTAATAGATTTGATCATCCACATAGTCAGGCAGACAAAGTGATTATGAAAAACGGTAAAGTATTAAAAATAGGGAAAAAAATTGCAACTCATAAATGCAATGGTGAGTTTTTGGGAATATTTAAATTTTCTAAACTGATTGGTCCTATTTTAATAAAGAATTACATCAAAATAAAAAAAACATGTAGTTCTAAATCACTCCAAATGCATGATTTTTTTAATTATCTTGTAAAAAAAAAAATAATTATTTATTCCTCATGTGTTAAAGGTAAATATATGGAAATCGATACCTTTAATGATTATCAAATAGCAAAAAGGATATTTAAATGAAAAAAAAAATCTACGTACCTCTTGCAATTGATGTTTTACACAGTGCCCATATCAATTTATTAAAAAAAGCCTCAAAGTATGGTTATGTAATTGTTGGGCTTTTAACAGACAAAGCTATTTCAGAATATAAACAAATTCCAATGCTAAGCTATCAAGAAAGATTTAAAATAGTATCAGGTTTAAAACTGGTAAATCAAATTGTTGAGCAAGATCATTGGGATTATACAATTAATATAAAAAAATATAAACCAGATTATTTTTTACATGGGGATGATTGGAAAAATGGTATTCAAAAAACATTAAGAAAAAAAGTAATTAAAACTCTAAAAAATATAAAAAGTAAATTGATTGAAATTCCTTATACAAAAAATATTTCATCATCAGAAATCAAATTAAAAATAGAAAAAGCAGGCATAAATAGTGAAAATAGAATATCAGTATTAAAAAGACTAATAAATTCAAAACCAATAGTAAAAGTATTAGAGTCCCACAACTCTCTCACTGGGTTAATTATTGAAAATACAAAATTAGTTAAAAATAAATATATTAACGAATTTGATGCTATGTGGTCATCAAGTCTTACTGACTCGGCAACCAAAGGAAAGCCTGACAATTCCTCAGTTGATTTTTCTTCAAGAATAATATCATTGAATGATATGCTCGATGTAACTACTAAGCCTCTTATATTTGATGCAGACAATGGAGGGCAAATTGAACATATCTCCTATTTAATCAGGTCTCTTGAAAGATCTGGCGTATCAGCAATAATTATGGAGGATAAAATTGGACTTAAAAAAAACTCATTATTTTTAAATCAAAAAGGTGCAAAACAAGATAGTATTAGCTCGTTTTCAAAAAAAATTAAGAAAGTAGTAAACTCTCGAAAAAATAGTGATTTTTTAGCAATAGCAAGAATTGAAAGTTTTATTCTCAATAAAGGTGTTAAAGACGCATTAAAAAGAGCAAACGCTTATTCCAAAGCTGGAGCTGATGCTATTCTAATTCATAGTAAAGAAAAGAATACAAAACAAATTTTTTCCTTTGCCAAAGAGTTTAAAAAAAGTAAATATTTTAAACCAATGGTAGCTGTTCCATCTACTTACTCAAATGTAAGAGAAAAAGAGCTTATAAAAAACGGTTTTAAAATTGTTATTTACGCAAATCATTTACTTAGAGCGGCATATCCTGCAATGGAAAATGCGGTAAAAAGTATTCTGATAAATGGAAGATCATATGAATTGGAAAGAAAAATTATACCTATAAGCAAGATAATAAATTTAATTAAAAATGATTGAAGTAAAAAGGTTGATTAAGATTTTAGATAATTCTAAAATAAATTTTTTTTCAGGAGTTCCTGATAGTGTTTTAAAAAAATTTTCTAATTTAATTAATAGTAAAAAAAATCATTTTGTTACTGTAAATGAGGGAAGTGCTGTTGCGATGGGAATAGGATATCATTTGTCTACTAAAAAAATTCCTTGTGTATATTTTCAAAATTCTGGTCTAGGGAATGCGATAAATCCTCTTGTTTCAATTGCACATGAAAATGTTTACTCAATACCAATATTATTAATAATTGGTTGGCGAGGTTCCCCACAGTTTAACAACGACGAACCACAACATAATGCAAAAGGAAATATAACTTTGCAAATTCTTAAATTGTTAAAAATCAAAACCTTAATATTAAGAAGCAATCATGATATTAAAAAAATTAAAAATCTAATTAATTATTCAAAAAAAAATAATAAGCCAGTTGCATGTTTAATTGAAAAAAAAACTTTAGTTAGTAATAAAAAAAATACTACCAAAAATAATAAGTTTTCGATTGATAGATTTAAGTTTATCGAAAATTTACTCTTAAAAATAGAAAAAAAATCAAAAATAATTGCTACCACTGGTTTTACTTCAAGGGAATTATATCAGTTAAGAAAATATAAGAAGTTTCTTAATAAGGGAAAAGATTTTTATATGGTAGGAGGAATGGGGCATTCCGCCATGATATCATCCACTATCTCAAAATTTTTTAAAGGTAAATCATACTGTCTTGATGGGGATGGTTCTTTTTTGATGCATTTAGGATCTATTTTCACAGCAGCTAATATAGCCTCAAGTAAATTTAAATATATCTTATTAAACAATAATGTACATGAGTCAGTTGGTAGTCAAAAAACATTTATAGAAAAAATTAATTTAAAAGATTTTGCAAAATCTCTAAGATTTAAAAACTATCATCTAATAAAAAATTCAAAAGAAATGCAAAAAAATATAAATTCATTTATCAAATGTAAAGGTCCAAGTTTTTTAGAAGTAAGAATAAAGAATAAATCAATAAATAATTTAGAAAGACCAAGAGATTTGATTCAAATTAAAAAAAATTTTATGAGTAATTAAATTTTAATGGAAATTAAATTTAAAAATATTCAAAAAAAAATAATTAATAAAAAAATATTAATTATAACTGGACAAAATTCATTCAAATTTTCAGGTGCGAGAGATCGAATTTTAAAACTCTTAAAAAAAAAAGATACCTATATATATTATAAAACGAGACGACAACCTGAGTTGCGAGAATTTTTAAGAATTCAAAAAATAATAAATAAATTTAAGCCAGATATGATATTGGGTATTGGAGGAGGAACATCAATTGACTATAGCAAGTTAAGTAGTGTTTTTTTTGGTCAAAAAAATATAAAAAAAATAATTGAAAAAAATCTGACTTTTAAAATTAAAAAAAAGATTCCTACTTTGATAATACCAACTACCGCTGGGACTGGTGCAGAAGTAACAAAATTTGGAACAATTTTTATTAAAAATAAAAAATTTTCTTACTCAAGTAATTTAGTAAAACCTAATTATTTTTCAATTGTTCCTGAGTTTTCCTTGAAATCTTCTGATTATGTTAAAGCAAGTAGTCTTATGGATACTATATGTCAATCAACTGAGTCGTTATTTTCGGTAAATTCTACTAAAGAAAGCATTAAATATTCCTTAAGATCTCTAAAATTAGCATTTAAAAACTGGCGTAAATATATTAGATCAAATGATAAAAAAAGCTCAATAGAAATATCTCGATCATCTAACTTTTCAGGAAAAGCAATTAATATTGCCAAAACAAATGGACCTCATGCAGTTTCTTATTATTTTAGCACTTACTACAATTTAAGTCATGGACATGCCGTTACACTGACCATAAATAGTTTTCTTTTTTTTAATTTTATCAATTCTAAAAGGGCTAAAAAAAAAATTAATATTAATAATAGATTTAAAAAATTATTCAAAATTACGAAAACTAATTCAATTAAGGATTTAAATTTATTTTATCAAAAAATAATAGATAATCTTGGTTTAGAAATAAATTTTAAAAAATTGAACATAAATATCAAAAAAGAGATTCAAAATATTATAAATGAAACAAATTTAGATAGACTAAAGAACAATCCAATAGAACTTGATAAGACAGATCTGTATAGAATTATTCAAAATAACGAAATAAAAAATTTTAGTAAAATTAACAAAGTTTGATTTAAATTAATATGATTAAATTTAAAAAATTGTCTAAGATTCTTAAAAATTTTCTTCTTGAAAAAGATGCTGCACCTTTATTTGACCAAAATGAAATAAACTCCAAACTAGAGATAAACTTTGATTTTTACAATTTTGGAAAAAAAAATAAAAACAAGATATTCTATGTCATCAAAAGATCGCCCGGTGCAGGCTTATTTTCAAATTTAATATATGTATTCAATCATTTAGAAATAGCAAAAAAAAACAATTTTATCCCAATAATTGATATGAAAAATTTTACGACAATTTATAATGAAGAAAAGAAAGTAGATAATTCATTTAATGCTTGGGATTACTATTTTGAAAGAATAAATAATTATGAGCTTGAAGAAGTTTATAAATCTAGACGTGTAATCATTACAAAAAATAAATTTTTTAAGCAATTTAATAACACTATTTCAAATAAAAAATTTCAAAATATAGGTTCAAGTTATTTCAAAATTAAAAAAAAATTTTTAGATCAATCAGATGATTTTTTTAAAAAATTTCTTAATACGAATACTTTGGCTGTACATTATAGAGGTACTAGTTACAAAACTTCAGCAAACCATCCTTTTCCTGCAACACATAGTCAAACAATAAATAAAATAAATCAACTTGTCTCCTCATATAAATATCAAAAAATTTTTTTGTGTACCGAAGATAAGCAATTTTTCGAAAAAATGAAAAAAAATTTTGAAAATAATTTGTATTATTTAGATACGTTCAGATCTAACAAAGACAATGCTTTTAAAATTTTTCCAAG
The DNA here is from genome assembly GCA_902601235.1 of uncultured Pelagibacteraceae bacterium. GTDB lineage: Bacteria > Pseudomonadota > Alphaproteobacteria > Pelagibacterales > Pelagibacteraceae > Pelagibacter. Next base: position 38,162 of record CACKMG010000004.1, on the reverse strand, counting down.
AAAATTACATAGATATCGACTTGGATGTGAAATTCTTTTAGATGCTTTGATCATCTCAAAGTGCAGAGGTTTTTTACATACTCAAACAAACGTAAGTGAATTTGTTAAGTTTTTAGATAAAAAAAATAGAATTAAATATTACTCTTTATTTAATGGATTGAATACCTCTAATGAATATATTGCTCCATTAATGTGGTATTACAAAAATATGGCTCCTGAGATTATTGGTGGTTTCAAAAATAAGTAATGAGTTTATTAAAAAAATATTTAACAAATCAAGGCCCGAAGGCTTACTTTAAGAGAAAATTTAATAAAGATAAATATCTAATAAATAGAGGATTAAGATATATTTCCTTAGGAAAAAAAAACCCCAACAAAATTTTTTATATAATAAACAGGTCCCCAGGCGCAGGACTCTTCTCCAATCTGACATTTGTTTTAAATCAATTAAAGTTTTGTGAAGATAATCGCTTTATCCCAATAATTGATATGAAAAATTTTACGACAATTTATAATGAAGAAAAGAAAGTAGATAATTCATTTAATGCTTGGGATTACTATTTTGAAAGAATAAATAATTTTAAAATTGAGGATGTTTATAAAAGTTCAAATTTAATTTTTTCGAGTGATAAATTTCAAAAAAATATGGCTATAGATATTCAAGATAAAAAACTTAAACAAGTTTTTAATAAAATTAAAATCAAAAAAAAATTCACCAATGAAGCTAATATTTTTTTTAAGAAAAATTTTTTCCGAAATGATAATATACTTGGAGTTCATTTTAGAGGGTCTAGTTATAAAACAGCTAGGAGACATGCTTATCCTTCAACTATTTCTGAAATGATAGATAATATAGATCAATTAATTGAAAGATATAAATATAATAAAGTTTTTTTAGTTACTGAGGAGCAGGATTATTTGGACAGACTAAAAAAAAAATATAAAGATAAATTAATATATTATCCATCTTATAGAATGACTAAAATTGATTCTTTTAAAATATATCCAAGAACAGATCACAGATTCAAGTTGGGGAAAGAGGCAGTAATAGAAATGTTAATTCTCTCTAAATGTAATGGAATAACATATGTAAAGTCAAATATTGTCAGTGCTGCACAAAAATTTAGCACCAAAAAACAAAATGATCATGAAATATTTTTTGGATACAATTCTCGAAATATATATATTTCAAGATGGAAATGGTATCTTAAGAATCATTTTCCGTTTATTTTTGGCAAAATAAAAAAGGTTAAAAAATATAATTAGATTTAGTGTTTCTATCTAAACAAAATTTAATAAAGATATTTAACAATTAAAAATAATTTCAAAATTTAGGAAGTTGTACAATAATCAACTATATTTAGATAAAAAAATAAAAACTTATTTAATCGTTTATCAATTGAGAAACAGTTTTGTCTTATTTTTTACTTCTTTTTACTTTTAATTTACAAAAAAAAACAATAAACATGTATTTTAAATATAATTTAAATCAGTAAATAAAATAAGATATATGAAATCATTATTGAAAATAATTTTGATAAAATTCTTAAGACCTATCAAAAGAGCCCTAACTTTTTTAAAAATAAACTTATCACCAGTGCATGAAAACCCAAATACTCCTTACAATTTATATAAAAAAGAAGAAGTATTAAATAGTTACAATTTTTTTAAAAAATTCTTTAAAAAATCTGTTTTAATAAAAGAAAATGAAATAAATGAATATGCTATCAAATTAGCAAAAAAAAATAACAAAGAGATTAAAGGCATCTTTCTTGAATTTGGTGTATTCAAAGGGCAATCAATAAATTTTTTTTCCAGTCATGTTGATGAAATATTTGGATTTGACTCATTTGAAGGACTTAAAGAAGATTGGCTTGGTCATAGGATAAAAGCTGGTAGCTATAATTTAAATAAAAAAATTCCAAAATTAAAATCAAACGTGATACCAATTAAAGGATGGATTCAGGATACATTAATCAAATTTTTAGATGAAAAAAATCCTAAAATTAGATTTGTACATATAGATACCGATACCTATGAAACATGTGATTTTATCTTAAAAAATATCAAAAAATATTTATGTGATAAAGCAATAATTAAATTTGATGAATTACATAATTACCCTGGTTGGGATGTTGGAGAATATAAAGCTTTAACAGAAAATTTTAATAATGAAGAATATTTTTTTCGAGCTTTTTCAGCTGATCGATTTTCAGCTGTTATAGAAATAAAGAAAATTTAATTAAAGTTGAAGCAACCTACTTAAATTAATTTTATTAAAGAATTTTTTCTGTAATTTTTTGAATATCTTTAATCCAAGCCTCTAAATATTTTAACTCTGTTTTTTTGATTAATCCCAATTTTATCATAAGTTTGTAAGATTTGATCAAACATTTCGCTAAATTATTTTTTTCTTTTGAAAAATTTAATTTCTGAAGCTGATCTAATATTTTAGCTGAATTTTGGTATATAGGTAATTCTTGCTGATAATCATTAAAAAGATCATGATCATTTCTATTTTGAATAAGATTTGGACTGTGAAATAAAGTTTTTAAATTAAGTTTATTAAGTATATTGCTGGCTATGTATCCTCGATAAATATCAGTCTCACGCATCGAGCATGTGGTTGGTAAATACATAAGTGTAGAAATATGTTTAAACCAGGTAGTATTTTGACTATTTGTTGGAGTTATTGCTCTACCAATACTAATTTTTTTATTGTCGATGAATTTAATTTTGATTTTTTCATTCATTAATCTATAGATTGCATCTACATCAGGATTATTATCAGCTAAACCTTGTTGTAAAAGAAAGTTACCTTTAATTTTTTTTTTACTCATATTAATTTTGTTTGATTTTATTTTTTCTAAAGGTAAGCCTCTAGGCCATATATTTGCTTTACCTTTAAGAAAAATATCATAAATATTTACCCATTCTTTATTTAAGATTTCTCTCACAAAAAAAATTTTTTTTCTTTTTTTAAAAAATTTATTTGTAGGGAAATTATCATCATCAGTTTCAATTAAAACATCATTCATTTTTTTTAAGGCAATCAAATAGCCGATATTTTTTCTAGTATAAGAATTTTCAGAACAAATCTTAGAATAATTGAAATTAAGTTTTTTTTGTTCCTTTAAACTAAAAAATTGTCCATATTTAAGTTTGTAGTTTTTTGGACTCTTTTTATCTCCAATAATGATTAAATCCCATTTGTTTTTTTTACAATAGTTTGAAAACTTCAAAATATTCCTATTAATCCTATTTATAGTTGTTATGATTAATGCAGTTTTCATAAACCTTGATATATAAAATTATAGTCCCTTTTCATTTATAAAATCTACTAAGTCAACAGATATTTTTTTTGAACCCAAACTTGAAAGATGATCATCATCATAAAAAAGAGGGAAATCATTTTCAAATGCAAAACATCTTTTCTCGTCACAAAAAATTTTTTCTGGATCATAGATTTTTAAATTTAATTCTTTTTGTATTTTATTTATAAAATTATCAAAATTATAATTTCTTTTTTTATATAAATTCTTTTCAATAGATAAAAAATTTTTATCTATATTTTGATTAATTAAAAGTCTTTTTGCAAGAAAACCTGGTATTTCCCAACCCATTTCTGGTGTTGATTTAACTATTATAATCTCTTTATTAAGCTTTTTAATTTCTTGAAAGAAATTATTTAAACTTGAATTTAGATCGTTTATATTTAAGTTTTTTAAATTTTGATTAGATTTAATTACAATATGATCTTTGCCTTTTTCGATACCACCTTCTAAATTATTAAATCTTTTTCCATTGTAATAAAGATCCCACCTATAATAAAAAATTACAGTTTTAATATTTTTTTTTTCACTCAAAAAACTGATTAATTCATTGTAATATTTTTGACATTTATATCGTGGTTGATTATAAATTTTTAGTTCATTTGAGGGTAAACAGCCATTATAAGTTAATTGACGACCTCCTTTATTTTCAACTTTTAAGACCTTATCCAGCTCTTTTGAAATAATTCCCATATGAGAGTCACCCACAAATGCATATGTTATTTTATTTTTATTTCCTATAACACAACTATTTTTTGGTGAAATAAATTTGTTTGGATCTGATAAACAGTTTTTAAAAAATTCATTTTTAAAATATTTCTTTTCCTCTACTATCTTATTGATATATTTTGGATAATCCTTTTTAAAGTTTTGATAATTTATTTTATAAAAACATATTCCAGATATTAGTATAGTAATAATTAGAAAAATTTTTAATGTATTTCCTCTTTTAAAAATAATTTTTCTTCTAAAGACCTTTTCGATAAAATTATAAGATAAAATGGAGAAAATAAAGCTTACAAAAATTAATAAAATAGTTTCATAGATGTGAAATTTTTTAGGTCCAAAATAATCAATATAAAAGTATAAAATTGGTAGATGCCATAAATATAAACTATAAGAAATTAAACCAACATTCTGCATTACAGTATTGTTAATAATTTTTTTAAACCAAAATTTGTTTTCAATTTCAAAAAGCAAAAGTATCGAAATACCCAAAATTGGAATAAGTGTGTATATACTTGGATGATAAACTTTATCTGAAAAAAAAATAAAAGAAATAAAAATTAATATATAACCTAAAATATTTAAAATATTTTTTTTAACTAAAATTTTTTCAACAAAATCTACATATTTAATTTTCAAAATAGAAATTATTGAACCGGCTAAAAGTTCCCATATTCTAGTCGGTAAAAGATAGAAACTATTTGAAGGTAATTTTATAAATTCAAAATCATCATAAAAAGGATAGGTTTTTTTTAATATACCTCCATTATTTGCAAGTAAAAAACTTATTAAAAATAAAACTATCAAGATTAAAATTAAATTTCTTTTATAAAATAAAAACAAAAAGAAAGGGAAAATAAGATAAAATTGTTCTTCAATCGATAAACTCCAAGTATGCAACAAATGAGAATTACTCACATCAGGTTCAAAATATGACCCAGATTGTGCAAACCATAAGTTAGAAACAAAAAAAACAATACTTAATATTATTTTATAAAAATCAATTTTTTCATCATATAAAAATAATTTATTTTGAACTAAGATTGAAACTATTAAAACAAAAAATAATATAGGAATAATTCTTCTAATTCTCCTTTCGTAAAAATTAACAAAGTTAAATTTTTTATCTATCATCTCTTGAAGAATAATAGATGTTATTAAATAGCCACTGATTACAAAAAAAATATCTACCCCAATAAAACCACCTTGAAAGAAAGGAACTTTAAAATGATATAATATTACTGCGATGACAGCGTAGCCTCTAAGAGAATCTATATCTGATCTATATTTAATCATTTAAGATTTTATCTATTAATTTTAAAAAATGATTACCTAATTTCTTTTGATTAATTTTAGATAAATCTTGATTTTTTTTTAATTGTTTTTTTTTATTAAGTACAATTAATAATTTTTTTGTTAAATCTTTTGAGGAGTTTTTTTTAAAAAAAATAATATTTTTATATTTAATTTCTTTATTGATTTTTAAATCTGAAATTATTAAACATTTTTTTAATGAAATTGCTTCATATGAAGAAAACCCACCTGGCCCGCCTTCATAAAGAGAAGGTTGGATTACGCCTAAGCTATTTTTAATTAATTCAAGCTGATCTGATCTTGGAATCAAATTAAGTATTTTTATTTTATTATCTAGTATTTGTTTATTAAATTTTTTTTTTAAATCCTCAAAATAATTAGGAAATCTACTATCCTCTGTAATACCAGTACAAACTAAATCAAATTTTTTATTTTGAAGTTGTAAATTTTTAAAAGCTTGAAAAGCTATTTGATGATTTTTATGTTTCCAGAAATGATTACAAATTATGAAGAAATTATTTTTTAGATTATATTTCTTTTTAATATCCTTTTTTATTTTAGAAGCTGGATCATATAAATAGGGTAAAAAAGGAATTACTTCTAAATTTTTTTTGTTAATTTTGAAATTTTTTAGTATTCCTTTCTTTACAAAAAAAGAATTTACTAAAATACCATCTGTATTATCAATTAGATGTTTAAAATTTTGATTCCTTTTTTTTATCTCAGTTTTAGTAAAAAATTTTGGTAAATCGATATGTTGCAAATCATAAATATAACCCAGTGTTTTAAAATTTTTTTCTATTTTGGCATCTTGAACTGGAAAAACTAAATCTGGTGAATAATTTTTATAGATATTATTTTTTGAAAAAAAAACTATTTTATTCTTGATATTATTGTTCTCTTTTAAAAAAATTTTTGCAGAATTAGAAAAATTATGAATTCTTTTTTTTTCTTCAAAAAAAAAATTTCGTATAGTCAAATAAAAATTATATATAATTTTTTTAAATTTGAGAAATAAATTTTCTTCAAAAACGAATATTTTTAAATCATATTTTTTTGCAAAATTTTTGTTATTTATTAAACTATATGAAATATATTTTATTAAATTTAAAACTCCTTGTGATGGATAGACACCCGAAGTAATTATCACAAGTTTTTTCATAAGTTTATTTTTTTCTTTTTCTAATAAACTTTACAGGACAACCTGCATAAACAGACCAGGAATTTAAATTTTGTTTTACAAGAGATAATGCTCCAACTGTCGTACCTTCCTTAATAATAGTTTTTCCAATTATTACAGCGTTTGATCCTAATATAACGTTTCTTTCTATTTTGATTGAACCTTTTATAATTTTATTTTTATTTTTTGCGCTAAGATAATCATTAATTTTTGAGTAAATTTTTACTCCTTGGGCTATATTAACATCACTTTTAATTTCTATTCCACCGCCACATCCAAGATAACCTTGTCCACCGATATGAATATTAGAATGAAGTTTTAAAAAACCTTCTTTTGCAGATATAATTGTGTAATCATCAATTCTTACATTATCTCCCATCTGGATATTCTCTGATCCTATTATTGTTACATTAGGTGAAATTTTAATATTTTTTCCAAAAGATTTAAGTTTTAATTTTTTTAATCTGTTTTTTGATAAAAAATTATGATTCATTTAATTTCTTTTTAAAAATTTATTAATTTTATCACATATAAACTTGATTTCTTTTTGTTTTAAACCCGGGTATGAGGGTAAGGAGATGCCCTGTTTATAAATTTTTTCTGAATTTTTATAGTTTTTTTTTATATTTCTGTACATTTTTAATTTATGCATTGGAGTAAAAATTGGTCTCGTTTCAATGTTATTTTTTTTTAAATATTTTTCTAAATTTTTTTTTGTCTTATTTTTATTAACTAAAATAGTAACTAACCAATACGTGCTTATAGTATTTTTTATTTGATCTTGAAATATAATATTTTTATTTAAAAATTTTTTATATTGCTCAAAAATTAATTTTTTTTGTTTTATAAATGAGTTAATTCTATTTAATTGTGCTAAGCCTATTGATGCACAAATATTTGTCATCCTGTAATTATACCCTACCATTTCGTGATTATAAAAATTATTAGCTTTATGAATATCTAATCCTTGTGATTTTAAAAAAACAATCTTTTTATAGATATCCTTATTTCCAGTTACAACCATCCCACCTTCTCCAGTTGTAATTGTTTTATTTCCATAAAAGCTGAATGTTGCTACATCACTTATCGATCCAACATATTTATTTCCATATTTTGAACCAATTGCTTCCGCACAGTCTTCTATAATTTTCAAATTATTTTTTTTTAAACTTAGAATATCATTATAGTTATAAGCAAATCCATATAAGTGAACTAAAATTACTGCTTTAGTTTTTTTTGTAATTTTTTTTTTTATTTCATTAATATCCATTAACCATGTGTTCTTATTTATATCAATTAACACTGGTGTAGCTCCAACATATGAAATTGCGTTTACACTGGCTACAAATGTAATATTAGGTACGATAACTTCATCACCTGGTTTGATATTTAATGATAGCAAAGCTAAATGTAAAGCAGTAGTGCCATTAGTAGCTACTGTTGCAAATTTGTAACCAAACTTTTTTTTAAATAAAGCCTCAAAACTTGAAACAAATTTACCTTTTGATGATATCCATCCATCTTTCAAACAGGTATTTACGTTTTTAACTTCTTTTAAAGAAATTGATGGTTTATAAAGAGGTATAAAATTATTTTTCAAGGTATCTATACATGTTAGTTTTATTATACCAATTGTACAATTTATTTATTTCTTTCATTTGATTCACGAATTTTATAGAAGTCAAATTTTTTATTTTCTTGTTATCTCCATAAGTTTTTAAAACATCTGCTGAATGTTTGGCTATTTTTTTTATTTTCAAATTTTTATTTTTAAAATTTTTACAAATATTTAGTATTTTTAGAGGTTTTGAGGAACAAATATTAAAAATTTTATGTCCAATAATTCTCTTATTTAATAATTTGTCAAATATTTTTTTAACATCTCCTATATACGTAAAATCTCGAGAATGATTTCCATAATTATTAATTTGAAGTTTTTCATTATTTCGTATTGCCTCAAACATTTTAATTAATAACATGTCAGGTCTACCCCACTCTCCAAATATAGTAAAAAATCTTAATCCAATCATAGTTATTCTATACTTTTTGCTATAATAAGATGCGATTTTTTCATTAAATTTTTTTGATTTAGAATAAATATTGATTGGTTTCAATTCCTGACTTTCATTGCATGGGAATTTTTTTGAATTACCATAAACTGAGCTCGATGAGGCATAAAAAAACTTTTTTAATTTCCTTGATTTAATATTCTCCATCAAATTGATAAAACTTATTATATTTGAATTTATATATTTTTGAGGATTTTTTTGGGAATATCTTACTCCAGCTTGAGCGGCAAAATGGAAAATAAATGTAAAATTATTCTTATTTAAAATTTTTTTGATCTGAAGTTTATCCATCAAATCAATATCAAAAAAAATAAAATTTTTATGTTTTTTTAATATATTTATTCTTTTTTTTTTTAATTTTACCGAATAGTAATCATCAAAATTATCAATACCAGTAACGCTATATTTTTTCTTTAAAAAATACTCACACATACTAAATCCAATAAATCCCGCTGACCCTGTAATTAAAATCTTCATTTTAAATCTTTTATGATCTTATTAATATGCCTAATACACTTATAAACTATAATGAACAAAATAATAATTTTATTCTGGCCATTATCATTTCGTATTGCTATTTCCTCCTTAAAGTGATCTAAAAATTTAACTCTACTTGAAAACCCTCCTCTTCTAAAAATACCAAAAATTTTATTCTTTTGAACTCCGATACCAATCATTTTTTTTTTTACAATCATCCTAAAAAAATAATCATAATCTGATGAATATTTATATTTTAAGTTATATTCACCAACATTTTTTGCAGCATCAGTTTTAATAAAAAAACCAGTGGAATGACTGCTATAAAAACCCCAAGTAAAATAAATTTTCCAAGGTTTATAGCCATAAAGAAGTGCCCAGTGTTTTTTTACTGGTCCAAAAATAAAATCTGCTTGTTGATTTTGATTAAAAGCCTCAATTACATAATTTAATGTTTTGTCACTGTAGTAAATATCATCTGAATTCAAAAAACCTATATATTGACCCCTAGCAAAAGACATTCCTTTATTAAACGCATCATAAATACCTTCATCTTTTTCACTTACCCATAAATCTATTTTATCATTATTTTTTTCTAAGATCTTTAAAGTATTATCTGTTGATCCGCCATCAATAATAATATGCTCGTAATTTCTATATTTTTGAATATAAAGGCTGTCTAAGCATTCTTGAAGATATTTATCATTATTTAAAACAACAGTAATTATTGTAATTAAAGGCTCTGAATAACTGTTTTGCTTAAAAATTTTTTTATCTCTTAAGCCTCCTCTTTTAATTTTTTTTAAATGCATTTTATTATTCCTAAATCAATCTTTTATATACTGAAAGAGTTTCGTTCGCACAATTTTTCCACGAAAATTTTAAACTTTGTTTTAATCCCAAAGTAATCAATTTTTTTCTCAATTCACTTTCAAAAGCAATTTTTTCTAAACTATCAAGAAGCTCACTGTGTGATAATGGACAAAAACTTAAAGCTGCTTCCCCATATACCTCTGGTAGAGAACTTGCATTGCTACTAATAACTGGGCAACCTAAAGACATTGCCTCTAAAATTGGCATTCCAAAACCTTCATTCAAAGAAGGATAAATCAAAGCTGTAGCATTTTTATATAAATCAAATAATAATTCGTCGTCTTGATCAGGAAAACAAATAATCTTACTTAAATCTATATTTTTTTCAGTTAATATTTTTTTTTCAGAATTTAATAATTGACCCCCGCCAAAGCAAATTATTTTAAATTCATTGTATATTTGCTTATTTTTTTTAAAAACATCAATAATAGAAAAAAAATTTTTGTACCGTTTTCTTCCACCAACATACAAAAAATATTTGAAATTTAAATTGATATCTTTTTTTTTAAGATTTTCCTTAATATTGTCAAAATCATTACCATGATAGATAACTTTAATTTTCTTTTCATTAATTTGATAATATTTTAACAAGTCTTTTTTTGTATTTTGTGAAACACATATAATAAAATCGGCCAAATCTAATATTCTTTCTTTAGGCCTAAAATCTTTATTTTTACCATATTCACGATAATAAATTTCATGAGTTAAATCATGGACAGTCACCACTAAGGGTTTAATCTTATCTAAATTAGATTTAAAGTAATCTGTTGTGTGAATTATATCTGGTTTGATCTTTTTAGTATAATATTCAGTAAAAATTTTATCTATTTTATTAAAGAAAGGATCCATAAATTTTATTTTTGAAAAATTAATCCCATATATATTTTTTTTAAATTTAGAATTTTTTATATATTCATTATAATTTAATGGACTCACAATAAATGAGTCTATATCTAACAAGTTTAAGTTTTCAAATAATTTAAAATAATATCTGGATGATCCACCAAATCTTTGGCTAAAAAAAATTTTTGAGTCAAATACTATTTTCATCAAAATTTAAAAATCTTTTTGGATATCTTTTTGATATAATTTAATTGTTTATTTGTTAAGTCAAAATATATTGGCATCGAAATCTCTTTTTCATAAAATTTTAAAGAATTTTGAAAGTTTTTTTTTACAAATTTATACTTTTTTCTATAATAAGGCTGAGTATTTATTGGTATATAGTGAACTTGTAAATTTATTTGATGTTTAAGAAATTGTTTAAAAATAAATTTTTTGGACTTTTTTATTTTATTAAAATTCACAAGTAATGGATATAAATGATAAGAGTGAAAAATATTTTTTCTTTTTTTCGGTATAGTGAAAAATTCATTATCTCCAAAAACTTTATCATAATATTTAGCAATATAATTTCTTCTTAAAACAAACTTTCTAATTCTTTTCAATTGACTTAAACCCAAAGCTGCCTGAATATCTGAAAGTCTATAGTTTGAACCCATTTCTCTCATTTCATGATACCATCTACCTATTTTCTTTATTTTTTTTTGGTCTCTTACCACTCCATGTGATCTCAAAATTTTTGACATTTGAAAAAATTTTTTATCATTAGTTAATATAGCTCCACCCTCACCAGTAGTAATACTTTTAACTGGATGAAAACTAAGAATTGAAAAATCTGCGTATTTCACTGCATATCCACGATTATTATCAATTGATGAACCAATTGCATGACAATTATCATTAATAACTTTGAAATTATATTTTTTTTTTAATCTATAAATTTTTTTCCAATCAGCAGGGTGTCCAGCATAGTCAGTAACAATCACTGCTTTTAATTTTTTTTTTAAATCTTTTATTTTTTTTTCTAATTTTGATATATCTAAAGAATAATCTTCTAAATTTATATCCACAAATACTGGTTTAGCTCCACTTCTCTCTATACAATTTGCTGTTGCTAAAAAAGTAATTGGAGAAACAATCACTGAGTCATTTTTTTTCCAATTGAGAACTTTTGCAACTATATTTAAGGCACTTGTTCCACTTGATACAGCTAATGTATATTTAGAATTGAAATATTCAGAAAGTTTTTTCTCAAACCTTTGAACAACTGGGCCTTGGGTTAAAAAATTACTTTTAAGTGTTTTTTTTACAGACTCAACATCCTCTGTTGAAATACTGTGTTTACCATAATTTATCATCTAAAATAAAAAAGTTTAAAATTAAATTTCAAAATCATCTTTATTTTTTTTAATCAAAATCATTAACTCTTTTGGAGTTAAAAAATTTTTGTTATCTTTGCTATTATAAGAAAATATCTTTTTATATTTTAACTTATTTTTCTTATATGAAGAATGAATTATAAAGTAATTCTTAAATTCTTGAGTATTTAAAGAGTCGCTATCGGTTATTAATTCTTCATGTAGTTTTTCTCCAGCTCTAATACCTATTAATTTGTACTTTGGTTTATGGGAAATGGAGTTTAATAGGTCCAATATTTTATATGATGGAATTTTTGGAACAAAAATTTCTCCCCCATTCATCATTTTTTCACATTTTACGACAAATTCAACAGATTCTTTAAGCGTAATATTAAATCTAGTCATTTCCTTATCAGTAACAGTAAAAATTTTATTTTCTTTTTTTTGACTCAGGAAAAGAGGTATAACAGATCCTCTACTACCCATAACATTTCCATATCTAACAACTGAGAACTTGCTTCTTGATTTTCCTTTATAGAAATTGGCATTAATAAATAATTTATCTGATGTGAGTTTTGTTGCCCCATATAAATTTATTGGTGCCGCAGCTTTATCGGTACTTAAGGCAATTATTTTTTTAATGTTTTTGTTAATGCATGATTGAATAAGATTTTGAGCTCCAAGAATATTTGTTTTGATTGCTTCAAATGGATTATATTCAGTTGCAGGTACTTGCTTCATTGCTGCGGTATGAATAACAGTATCAATATTTTCTTGTATTGCAAAATTCAATCTATGTTCGTCTCTAACATCACCAATCAAAAATCTTATTTGAGATAAATTTTTATTAATTAAATTATCCTCTTTTAATTGTAGTTGTTTATACTCATCTCTACTATAAATAATTATTTTTTTTGAAAGTCTATTTTTTAACAGATATTTGATAAGTTTTTTTGCAAAAGAACCTGTGCCACCAGTTATAAAGTAAATTTTTTTCATAATGTTAAAGTATTGAATTAATTTAAACTTTACAAAAATACAATTAATTTTATAATAATACTTAATCGTTATCGAATATTTAGCTTAAATGTTGTCCAAAAGAAAGAAATTTAAAGTTTTATGCATCATTCCTGCACGTAGTGGATCAAAAGGGATTAAATTAAAAAATTTATCCAAAATTGGTAATAAACCGTTAATCTATTATCCAATTATTGCAGCCAAAAAAAGTGGTGTTTGTGATGATATTTTCGTCTCAACAGACTCACTTAAAATTGCTAAAGTGGCAAAAAAATATGGTGCAAATGTTCCTTTTTTAAGGAATAAAAAATATAGTGGTTCTTTAACAACAACAGAAAAAACTCTTCAAAATGCATTATTAGCTTATGAAAAGTTTTATGATACAAAGATAGATATATGTTTATTTTTAACTTGTACAAATTTTTTTAGAAAAATATCTTGGGTTAAAAATGTTGTAAATAACTTAATTAGAAATAAAAATTTAGAAAGTTCTTTTGTTGTATCTAAATTGTATAGACATTTCTGGCACGAAATGAAAAACTCTAGACCAGAAAAGATAGCAAAGTGGATGAATAATTATACTTCAAGACAAATTGCTCCAAAATTATATAGGGAAGAAACTGGACTTGCTTGTGCAACAAGAGCAAGATTCTGGAGAAAAGGTAAACGTATTGGTAAGAAAGTTAAATTTGTTATTTCAGACCATTCATTTACTGGATTTGATATTAATAATAAACAAGATTTAGAAATACTTAATTTAGTTTTTGATTATATTAAAAAAAAGAAACTAAAAAAAATTCTTTATTAAGTAGTTATTATGAAAGATTATTCCATATTAATATTCTCTTACAACAGGCCATCACATCTTAAAAGAGTTTTGATAAGTTTGGAAAATTACAAAGAAAAAAATATAAATGTAATACTAGACGGTCCAAAAAATAAAAGAGATGAATTGATCCAGCAAGAAGTAAAGAAAGTCATAATGGGTGATCAAAAAATAAAACTTGATTTTATATTTAGAAAAAAAAATTTAGGCTTAGCAAGATCAATAGTTAAATCTCTTGATTACTATTCTAAGAAATATAAATATCTCATTATTATCGAAGATGATTGCATACCAAGAAAAGAGTTTTTTTCATACATTAAGAAGGGCATAAAAATTAATAAAATTAATAAAACGATAGGCGCCGTTTGTGGATATCAGTTGCCAGAACTACATGAAAAAAATAATAAAAATTTAAATCTTTATTTATTAGATCATTTTATACCTTGGGGCTGGGCTATACTATCGAAAAATTGGATTAAGTTTAGAAATGAGTTTAAAAATACTCTTATAAAAAAAAAAGATATAAAATTGTCTAAAAATTTATCACAGATTATAAAAATTACTAAACACAAAGAAAGAAAAATTTGGACGAGAAATTTTATTCTATATAACTTTTATAAAAGAAATAAATTTTTATACCCTGGAAAATCATTAATTAAAAACATCGGTTTTGATGGATCAGGTATAAATTCAAAAATAACAGATATCTTTTATACTAAATATTCAAAAAGTAAAAAAATTTCTAGTATGCCTATTGAAAATAAAAAATTAATTAAACATCAAGAAAAAATTCTTTCAAAACTTGTAAAATATTATTATTAATGAAAATAATTATAGTAGGATTTGGTACTTCAGGAAAATATTATTTAGAAATGTTTAAAAAGTTAAAACTTAAAAACGATATAAGCATTTTAGAAAAAAATATCACAAGGAATAGTAAAACAAAAAATTTAAATATCTATAAAAACTTAGACGATGTAAAAAAAAGTAAACAAAAATTTGATTACGCAATAATAGCAACACCTTCGCATTTACATTTTAAGTTTGCAGATTTTTTTTTAAGACAAAAAGCAAATGTACTTATTGAAAAACCTATGGTTTTAAAATTGGAACATGCTAAAAAATTAATCAAAGTCACTGAAAAATTTAAAGTAAAATGTTGGGTTGCATTCCAAAACAGATATAACAAAGCTATTCAAAAATTAAGATCTGAAATATCTAAAAAAAAACTTGGAGAAATATCCTTAATTGATGCAACTCTTATTTGGAAAAGAAATTTTAAATATTACAAAGTAAGTTGGAGAGGTAAATACAGAACAGATGGTGGAGTTCTCTCAAATCAAGCTATTCATCTACTCGACTCTTTAATTTACTTATTTGGCAATATTAAAAAATTTAATGTATTAGCTGGTTTTAATAAAAAAAAATTACAAGCTGAAGATTTAATATCAATAAATTTTTTACATCAAAATAATATAATTTCATCTCTAAAAGCTACAACAAGGGCTGATAAAGATTATAAAGTTGAAATCGATGCGATAGGTAATAAAGGTAGAATTGTTGTAAAAGGAATTAGCTTAAATACATTTAATATTTTTAAGAGAGGAATATTAAAATATGATAGAAATAATAGTGAGGAATTTTCTCATGGCAAAGGACCTTTAAGTGGCATGGGCAATGGTCATTATAAACTTTTAAAAGAATTTTTTGGGAAAAAAAAAATATGTAGTAAAAATTTAGAGATTAAAAATAATTATTATTTACTAAAAGTTTTACATTCAATATATAATACATTAAACGATAATAATTCTAGTTTAGTTAAAGATAAACAAAGTATTTTAGGAAAGTAATGTCAAAAAATATCTTTATCAATAATTTATCAAATAAAAATCCAACTAAAGATATTACTCAAGATGACATAAAATATAAAATACCTGAAATTACGAAAAAACAAAATATAACAGTAAAAGTGAATAACAGAGTTTCTTTTTCAAAAAAAAACTTGCCAATTATTGCAGGACCGAATGGTGTTGAAAGTAGAAAATTGATTTTCAAAGTTGGTGAATTTCTAAAAAAAAAAGGAGTAAAAATTTTAAGAGGTCACGCATACAAACCACTTACATTTCCTTACAGATCAAAAAAATATCTAGAAACAAAAGATGAAGGTATGAAATGGCTTGATGAAGTAAAAAAACATTTAGGTTTATTAGTCACCACAGAAGTAACAGAAATAAAATACTTAGAGAGAATAAGTATGACTGCAGATATTTTACAGATAGGTTCAAGAAATATGCAAAACCTAGAATTATTAAAAGAAATAGCAAAATTAAACAAACCAATTATTTTAAAAAGACATTTTGGAGCAAGTATCAGAGACTTGCTTGGTGCAGCAGAACATATACTTGTTGAGGGTAATAATAAATTAATATTATGTGAAAGAGGTGTTTCTATTCCACATACACATCGAGAAACTTCAAGATTTGCTTTGGATATACAAGCAATACCAGCATTAAAGGAGATATGTAACTATCCTATTATATCTGATCCAAGCCATGCTTCATTTTGGGCTCCATGGGTTGAGCCTTTAGCACTGGCGTCTGTTGCTGCTGGATGTGATGGATTAATCATTGAAATGCATCCTGACCCAAAAAATTCTGCTGTTGATCCGCTCCAGCCGCTTAATTTTAAACAATTTGCCAATTTAAAATCTAGAATAAATAAATTATCAAAAATAGTTAATAAGAAAATTATTTAATGTACTGTGGTATTATAGGTTTCCCATTAAAAAGCCCAAGATCAATTAAAATATGGAAAAAATTTTTTTTAAAAAAAAAAATTAACTGCAAAATGATACCAATTGAAATTAAACCAAAAGAATTCTCAAAAAAAATGAACAGTTTAAGATATGATTTAAATTTTAAAGCAGCAGCAATCACGATGCCTTATAAAGAAAAAGTACATAAATTAAGCATTCCAAAAGACCGTTTTAGCTTAAAAGCGAGAAGTGTTAATTTAATAGTAAAAAATAAATTTAATTTTTTTGGGTATAACACAGACGTGTATGGTGCTTTTGAAAAAATTAAAAAAATCAAAAAAAAAACAAAAATTTTAATTTATGGATATGGTGGCACTGGAAAAGCAATTTTTTTAAACCTTTTAAATGCATACAAAAAATCTAAATTTATAATAATTTCTAAAAAAAATTTAAAATTTAAAAATAGAAATATATTATTAAGAAAAAAAATTTTTAATAATGATCTAATAGATGTAAATTTGTTTATTAACTGCTCACCTTTGGGGAGCAATTTAAGTAACCAATTTTTAAATAAAAGTCCTTTGACAGACTCCAATTACAGATTTCTTAATAAAAAATGTAAAATTTTTGACATAGTTTACAGTCCACAAAAAACGAAATTATTTTACCAATCAAAAAAAAATAAAATTAAATATTACAATGGATTAAGTATGAATTCATTGCAAGCTAAGAAATCTTTAGAAATTTTAAGTAAATTTTTTTAGTTTTTTTTTTCTATTTTTTTTAATTGGGATAATATTCTTTTAATTGTATTTTTTCTTGCCGGAAAAAATTCTTTAAAATTAGAATGTGAAATCTTTTTTTTTTTTATAATTTTTTGAAGTTTGATTTTAAAATCATCTTTAGAGTTTGAGACATTAATCAATTTTAATGTTTCATAACTTGTTGATTTTTTGAATTCTCTTTCTACTATAGGCCATAATTGCAAAATTGGTCTTGACGTCATTATGGCATCAAAACCTGCAGCGGAAAATGGATGTGTTATTAGACATAAGCAATTTTGACAAAGTTCAATTAAGTTTTTGCTGGACTCAATCCATTTAAATTTTGCATATTTTTTCAAAAAAATTTTATATTGTTGAGAATTTTTTGTTGGATGTAATTTAAAAACTACTTCTTTATTTAAAAAATTTAATATTTCAATTAGATCAATTAATTGTTTTTCTAATAATTTTTTATAGTGAGCGTTGACATAATCAAATCTTGAAACATATGCTATTATAATCTTATCTTTTGAGTCTTCTTTTTTGTAATATCGATTAAGCCATTTTGGATCATATTTGGGATTACCTGAGATAAAAATTTTATTTCTTTGGATTTTTTTTT
This sequence comes from uncultured Pelagibacteraceae bacterium, assembly GCA_902601235.1. Lineage (GTDB taxonomy): Bacteria > Pseudomonadota > Alphaproteobacteria > Pelagibacterales > Pelagibacteraceae > Pelagibacter. Next base: position 20,006 of record CACKMG010000004.1, on the reverse strand, counting down.
GAAAAATTTTTTTATCTAAAAATGAATTTAAAAAAAGTAGATCACCTCTTAATGAATATTTTTTTTTAATTTCATTTAAATAAATTTGTGGTGTACTTGGATAATGAATTATCTTAACTTTTTTTGTTTTTTTTAAATAATCAACCCACCCTGATGAAAAACCAAATTCAGAAAAAAAATATGATAATTGAAAATTTTTAAAAGTTACGTTTTTTTTTATAATTTTTTTTATAGAAGATAAATTATAAATATTTTTTCTCAGTAAATTAACTATTTTTTCGTTTTTTAAAAAATTATTAAAAATATATATTAAAATTTTTGATATAAAAAAATCACTTTTTTTTTCAATATAATAATTTTTAGAAATATTTTTCCAAATCTTAAAATTTGTTTTATTTTGTTTTAAAGATAAAAACGCTTGATGATTTTTAAATATTGTGAAAATTAAGTAATCTTTTTTAAGATACTCAAAAATAGGTAATAACCACTCTGTCTCTGCTGAACCTTTGAAATTATAAAATATGATTATCTTTCTCATGAATTATTATTGATAAAAAAATTATAATTATTCATCTAAATTTATTACTCTATCAAAAAATTCAGAATAATTTTTTTTATGAGTGATAAAAATTACTGTTCTATCAATTAGTGAATTTTTAAAACTATTAATTATCTCATTTTCACTTTTTTCATCCATTGCACTTGTGGCTTCATCAAATAATAAAATCTTAGGTGATTTATAATAAGATCTTGCAAGGGCTATCTTTTGTTTTTCTCCACCAGAAATTTTGTTACCAAACTCGCCTAGGTTTTTATTTTTATCATATTTTGAAATAAAATCTTGTAATTGTGCTTGGTTGATAACTTCTGATAGTTTTTTTTGATCAATTTTTTCCTCATCTATACCCAAGCATATATTCTCTATTAGTGAGCCTTCTATAAGATTTACTTCTTGACCTACATAACCTAAAAGATTTCTCCAGTTCTCTAAATTTTTATTCAAATCTTGATCATCAACTAAAATTCTACCATTATTTGGCTCTATTAGACCTGCTATCAATTTTATTAATGTGCTCTTTCCTGATCCATTTTTACCCATTATACATATTTTTTCATTCCTTTTAATTATTAGATTAAATTTATTTAATATTAATTTATCACCATATCCAAATCCTATATTTTCTAGTTTGATAAATTTCTTAAAAGAAAAATTTTGATCCTCTGAACCAATTATATAATCATACTCTTTGTTATCTAAAAAGTTTTTAATTGTGTTTGCTGCAGGTGTTGCGTATTTAATTTTTTGATCATGTCTAGCAATTCCTGTGACTAAAGGCAACAATCTATAAACAGCTACTGAGTAAATTAAAATTTGAGCAAATAAATCTTTAAGTGATAAATTGTTAATACTAAAAAAAGCTATAAATGAAAAAGTTATTAAAATAATTAAAAATTCAAATAAAATTTTTGGCATTGCTCCATAAATTGCTTTTGACACAAGCTGATTTGCTAATGAATTATTATGAAAAAAAAATTTATTTTTGTAATATTTTTGTAACTTAAATATTTTAACCTCTGCTATTGATCTTAATGATTGAAGCAAATATTTAAGGATATTTTTTTCATGAAATTGTCTTAATTTCCCTAATTTATCCAATAAACTAGAATACATTTTATTTATAAAAAAATAAGCAATACTAAAAAATATAATAATAGCGAGAGTAGCTTTTAAATTAACTAATAATAAGAAGACTACTAAAAAAGAAACTGTAAAAAAAGCTAAGATAAGGCTCAATATTGGAGAAACCAATCCATTACAAAACATATCAACTTCCTGTTTAATATTTCTTATTAAACTTGAAGATGAATTTTTTTCATAAAATTCAAATTTTTTTTTTAACGTATTTTGAAAAATTCTCGTTGATAAATGACTTCTCAAATTCAAAACAAAGCTTGCTTGCTTCTTTACAAAATAAAAAAAAAATAGATATTTAGTTACATATATTATCAATATAATAATAAGAAGAAAATTTATGTTAAGACTAATATTTTTGTTAGTGAAAAAATCATGAATATAACTTAACAAAGGGTTATCTAGTTCACCTCCCATCATAATCGATAACAATGGTAAAATTGCACCAATGGATATAACCTCTAATGTACTATTGATGACCATTAATGCACAAACAAAGTACATAGAATTAATTTCATTTTTTGTTAGGATTTTTTTGACTAGGGAAAAGTATTTCATTATTAACTTGAAGTATAAATAATTTGTATTTCATATCAGTATATATTAAATAAAACAAATTAATTTTTAAATTAACCTTCTTTATGAAAGATATTATTAAAAAAATAATTACCTATAGAGAAACAATAAAAAATAAACATTTAGATTTATTTAAAGAAATAGTTTTTGACAAAATCGATGGTGATAAAATAATTAAATATCCCGAAATTAAAATGGATAAATTATTTGAGATTTTGCTGGACCTAAAAGGAACTAGTTTAGTAGAGGGTTTAAACATAATAAACTCACTTTTAGGCACCCAAGAATTAGATGGCGATGTGTGTGAGTTTGGTGTAGCACAAGGAAAAACATCAAAATTAATTGGTTATTTAATTAAAAATACTCAAAAAAAATTTTATTTATACGACTCGTTCGAGGGCCTCCCAAAACCATCGGCTCTGGATAGACTAAAAGATGATATTTTTGATTTAAAAAAGATTGAAAACTATCAAGGTAAAATGTCTCATAAGCAGGATGAGGTTATAAGTGAATTAAACAAAATTAAATTTGATATGAATAATTTAATAATTAACAAAGGTTTTTTTTTCAAAGAAAATTTATCTAAATTTCAATTTCCCAAAAAAATAACATTTGCTTATTTAGACTTTGATTTTTACCAGCCTACATTAGATGTGCTTAACACAATTGATAAAATTTTAATTAAAGATGGTATAATAATAGTTGATGACTATGATTTTTTTTCTACCGGTGTTAAAACTGCTGTAGATAGTTGGCATGATCTTAATAAGGAAACTTTTACAGTTATTAAAAAAAAAACGACATTATCAAATTTCATTATAATTAGAAAAAATTGAAATGAAGCTAATTAAAAAAACATTACGATATATATTTGGAGTTTTTGGTTATGAAATCCAAAAAAAAAACTTATCAGACAACTTTGAAATATTAAATAAATTACAAAAAAAAAAGGATTTAATTATTTTTGATATTGGTGCTAACACTGGAAGATGGATAGATAATTCGATTCAAAGATTTAATATAGAGAATATTCATGCGTTTGAACCATCTAAAAATGAGTTTAAATTACTCAAAGAAAAATATTCTAATGATAAAAAAATAATATTGAATAACTTTGCTATGGGTGATCGTAGTGAAAATAGAATATTTAATATAAATTATAAAGGTAGTTTGTCATCATTTTACGAAGTAAACGAAAATACAAATTGGTTTAAAAGACAGCAAGATAATAAAAAAGTATTTAAGAATAAATTTAAAATTTATAAAGAAGAAGTGAAAGTTGATACTATAGACAATTATATGAATAAAAATAAAATTGATAGAATAGATATAATTAAAATTGACACTCAAGGCTATGAGCCGAAAATTCTTGATGGGGCTATAAATTCTTTGAAATCAAAGAAAATAAATTCAATTATATTAGAAATTATTATTTCTGATATCTATAAAAGTAATGTAAGTTTTTTTGAAATAGAAAAAAATTTAATAAAGAATGGTTATAAATTAATTTCATTAGATGATCACGGTAATTTGTTTAATAAATCAATCTTCCAACTAAATGCAATCTACGCAATAAACAATTAATTAAATTGAAAACATTTTTAAAAAAAAAAATTAATTTAATTTTGCTAAAATTAGGTTGGAAATTGATTAAATTAAGAAAAGTTCCAGAACCAAACCCTTACGGTAAATTAGATTTAGAAATATTAAAAGCAATAAATGACTCAAAGGGGATAATTCACTTAGGTGCACATCGTGGAACAGAAGCGGAAATATATAATTGGTTTGGAAAAAAAGTAATTTGGGTAGAAGCTTTACCAGAAACCTACGAACATTTGAAAGATAACTTATACTTTTATAAAAATCAGCAAGCTTATTGTGCATTACTATCAGACTCAGATAATAAAGTTGAAAAATTTAATATATCAAATCATGACGCAGCTTGCTCATCGATATTTAATTTCACTGATGAAGTTACTAAAAGTAAGGTGTGGGCTAATAGAAAACATAGAATGCTAAAAACAATTAACTTAAAGACTCTTAAATTTGATACATTAATTAAAAGAAATGATATAAATATTAAAAATTATAATCATTGGATTTTAGATCTCCAGGGTGCTGAATTATTAGCACTTAAAGGTTCTGAAAAATCTTTAGAATTCTGTAAATCTATAGTTGTCGAAATAAATCAAAAAAATATCTATTCAGGAGGTGTTTTATGGAATGAATTAAAAAATTGGCTCCTTACAAAAGGATTTTACCCAACCAGAGAACCCAAAAATGATGAAGATGATATTTTATTTTTAAAAAAATAAACTTTTTATTTTTGATATCCCCAATTTATTTTGTCTTTATGTGCTCTTTTAAGAACATCTTTATAATTGAATATATTATTGATCTCATAAATGTCCTGATAATCAAGACACTCACCGTTGCTAATTTTTATAAGTGAACCTTTTCCAGAAAAACCATGTTTAATAAAAGGTGAAATCCAAATTGCATCCCCTTTTTTAATAATTTGAGATTTAGAGTTAACATTAAAATACATCTCTCCTGATGTAATTAGATAATGAGTACTGGCATGATAAAATAAATCTTTAATTTTTTTTTTTTTTGATACTTTTATAAAAAAACCAAAAAGATCTGGATATCTCTCAGAAGCAGACATTGATGAAACTTTGTAGGATTTATATTTTCTTATTGACTTTATGCTATCTTTGTAAGAAAGGTACGTTTTTCCTACTAAGTCATGATCAAATTTTTTTCTAATAAAAATATTTGGATCAATTGAAATTAGTTTACAAATTTTGCTTAAAATATTTTTATCTTTATTTTGTGATAATTTTTTTTTTCTAAAAAATCTATTAATCTCTTTTAATGAGATTTTAGTTTTTTCAGCAATGTAGTGATTTTCGATTCCTCTTGAATTAAGGTAGGTTTTTAAAAAAGAAATATTATTTCCATGTAATTCAATATCTTTTATAAAATTTTTATAGGACAATACTGGCCAAAGATTTGAATTATCAACAAATTTCTGTAATTGAGATTTCGCAGTATAAGATAATATTTGACTTGGGGTTTTATCTACTAATGAATAAGTATGTGGTAAGAAAGTTGGCTCTAGATAAGTGTCACCGACAACCCATTTCTCATTTTCATTATTAAACTTTATTTTCGAAAAGTTTTCTTTTTTTTTAACATCTGTTCCCCATCTTCCATAAATATTTCCTGGACCCAAATTTATAGTTATAGCTTGTTCTAAATGACCATTATTTAATTTTGGTATTTTATTATGAGGACATAAAATATCTAAAATCACCGGTGCCTTAAAACCTTTGGGTGATGGTAATGAATAATAATTATAAAAATGTATACCATCTCTCATAATAGGTCTTTTAGATGTGTCAATTTTTTTTTTTGAATGGAAAATAAATTCTGGGAGTGATCTTCTTAATACTAAATCATTTTTTTCAATATTAAGATTTTTCAGTAAAAATTGTAATTCTTTGTTAGAAGCCTTAAAATTTTTTTTTTTTCTTAATTTTTTGTATAAACCACCATTCTTTTTTTTGATAAAATTAAGAGTAATTTTTCTTGCATTTAACCAGTGATTAATCTTTACGATATCTAAAAAAAACATAAGTGCTAAATAATTTTATTTATTTTTTTAATTAATTCATTAGATATCATTTTTAAATTTTTATCAAAGTTATTTAAAACTTTGATGTCAGGCTTTTTTGGAAGTTCTGCTTTAATATCAACTCCAACAATATTATTTTTCAATTTTTTTGAGTTTGTTTTTAAATTGTAGTTTTTATTTTCTATATAAATTTCAATATAATTTTTAATATTTTTTTTATTCCACTTTCTAATATTTTCATACATTCCAATTACTGTAAAAATAATATTAATATTTTGATCAGTTATATACTTACAAAATTTAACATATTTTTTACAATTTTCTAATCTAGATTTTTTGTTAAATTTTTTTAAATTCCAAATATTCCGAAAGTCATCACCATGAATTAAAATAGTTGGGCCATATTTCTTTTTTAAGTTGGGCAAAATCAATTTGCCAATTGAAGACTTACCCGTTCCTGATAAACCGGTAATCCAGAATAAAATCCCTTTTTTTTTAAAGATTTTTTTTTTCATATTTTTCTAATTATCAAAATTGAGTGTAATATTTGAACGTTTAAATTGAAACTTTTTTTAATAAATGTATTAAATAGTATTATTTAATTTATAAATATTTGCAAGTGAAAAAAAAAATATTGGTCTTGGCAGCTCATCCAGATGATGAAACTTTAGGGTGTGGAGCAACAATAGCAAAATTATCAAAAGAAGGTCATGATATTAATTTATTAACATTCACTGATGGTGAAAGCTCAAGAAATAAAAAAAAAATAATTAATAGAAATAAATGTTTAGAAAAAGTCTCAAAAATTTTGGGAATAAAAAAATATAGTTTTGGAAATTTTCCTGATAATCAAATGGACTCTTTACCGCTTTTAAAAATTTGTAAATTTATTGAAAAAAAAATTACTTTTACTCCTGATATAATTTTTACACATCATCCAAAATGCTTGAATATAGATCATACAACTATTTATAGAGCAACAATTACTGTATTTAGGCCTCAAAAAGGATTTAATATAGAAATAAATTGTTATCCAATACCAAGTTCAACTGAATGGAATCCTCTTGGATTAATAGATTTTAATTTATATTATAATGTAGAAAGTTCTGTTGACCAAAAAATTAAAGCATTAAAAGTATATGAAAAAGAAATGAGACCGTATCCACATCCTAGAAGTTACGAGTCAATTAAAAACTACATGAAATTATCTGGAAACGAAGTTGGTCTTAAATATTGTGAAAAATTTCAATCAATTAGAAAAATAATTAATTAAATGTATATTCTTGGAATGTTTGGGCCCGGAGAAAATCCAAGTGCAGCCTTATTAAAAAATGGAAAATTAATAGCCTTAATAGAGGAAGAAAGACTTAATCGTATTAAGATGTCTCCTAATAGCTTACCAATTGATGCTGCTAAAAAATGTTTAAAAATTGCCAATATTAACATTAATAAAGTAAGTGAAATTGGATGGGGTTGGGATTGTCCCAAATATGTAAAATATCTAAATAAAATTAACAAAAAAATTAAAGATAAAAAAAATTACAATTTTTTGCAAAACGAACTTAATAAAAACTTATATAGTCCAGTTAGAATTAAACGAGCTCTAAAAATTGGATTTAGTGACCAGCTAAAAACTAAACTTCCAAAAATAAACTTTTTTACTCACCATTTATGTCATGCTGCATCAACTTTTTTTTGCTCAGGTTTTAAAAAAGCAAATATTTTAACTATAGATGGATCGGGGGAGGATTTAACTACTCTAATGTGCAAAGGTGAGAATAATAAAATTAAAATAATTGAAAAAATAAAAATTCCAGACTCTCTTGGTGGATATTATGCAACTTTTACAGAATTTTTAGGATTCAGACCATATATGGATGAAGGTAAATTAATGGGTTTAGCTGCATATGGTAAATACTCACAAAAAATTCAAAATAAATTAGATAATTTTATAAGTTTTAATAAAAAAACCGGTATTTTTAAAATTAATAATAAACTTAGATATGATGGATTGCATACATTTGGAGAGAAATTTACCGATGAATTTGTAAAAATTTTTGGGAAAAAAAGAGAAGAGAAAGTCTCAGCTCTGACAGAACCTTATCCTGATATAGCATTTAACGTACAATTTAGACTTGAACAAATAGTAAAATTACTTACAAAAAATTTATATAAAAAAACAACCTATAATAATTTATGTTTAGCGGGTGGGGTTGCTATGAATTGTAAAATGAATGGTGAACTTAGCAAGCAACCTTATGTAAAAAATATTTTTGTGCAACCAGCTTCCTCAGATAATGGTGTTGCTCTTGGTGCTGCACAATTATTATCAATTAAAAAAGGTTGTACGCTAAATACAAAATTAAAAAATGTTTATTATGGTCAAAAGTATTCGAATAATGAAATTCTACGCTATTTAAAAGAATCTAAATTAAAATTTTATAAATCAAAAAATATTTTCAAAGAAACGGCTCGATTAATTCATAATAAAAAAATAATTTGTTGGTTTCAAGGTAAAATGGAATTCGGAGCCAGGTCACTTGGAAACAGATCAATTTTAGCTAGCCCGTTATTTAAAGACATGAAAGAAATAATAAATCTAAATGTAAAACATCGTGAGAATTGGCGGCCATTCTGCCCATCTGTGCTAGATGAAGATTATAAAAAATATATTTCTAGTGAAATTAAATCTTACTTTATGACAATAGCGTTAAAAATTAACGAAAATATAAAAAATAAAATACCTTCATGTGTGCATATCGATAATACAGTCAGAGTACAACTCGTAGATAAAAAAAATAATTTTAGATATTGGAAATTGATTAAAGAATTTAAAAAATACAGTGGCCATGGAATAATTATAAATACATCTTTTAATATACAAGGTGAACCTATAGTGTGTTCGCCAAGAGATGCTTTAAGGACATTTGGAGGAACTGGATTAGATGCTCTGATTATTGGTGATTATATTGTAAGAAAATAAACTACTGATTGTCACTAATAACGACCACGATGGATTTATTTGGAAATTTTTTAATTATTTCATTTTTCTTAAAGCCGTATAAATCAATTATCTCAAATAATACTTTTTTTGGAATGTAAAATAAATTTACTCCCAAAAAAATTAAGCCATCTTTATTTAAATAATTTTTAGCACTTTTTAAAAAAAAACTAATTGCATCTGTTCCTTCTGATCCCGCAAAACTTATTTTATCATACTCTATATCTTTTTTCTTATAACTCAGAGGAACGTAAGGGGGATTAAAAGTAATTAGATCATATTTATCTTTAATATTCTTAAACATATCTGTCTGAATAAATTCTATTTTTAGATTATTTGCCTCAGCATTTAATTGAGCATTTTCCAAAAAATCATGATAAATGTCAGCTGAGGTAACATTAGTTTTTGGATCAATTTTTTTTTTATATTGTCCCAAGATAGCCAATTGACCACATCCCATATCTAAATAATTATTAAAAACTTTTTTTTGTTTTTTTTTGTATAAATCTAAACTTTTTTTAAGAACAAGTGATGTCAAATCATAAGTTATAGGTAACACTTTTTTTTCAATCTTCAATTTCCAGATTTTTTGAGTTAAAAAGTCCTTAGACCTAATATAATCTAAAATATATTTATATATCCTGCCAATCATATTTAAATTCTTTAAATTAAATCTGAAAAGTATATAGGGTAACCTTTTTTAATTTTGTTCTTTGCTTTTTTACCAATTATTTTAAAATAATATTTTGCACCTATCCCTATTTTTGGTCTAAGTGATATAATATTTTTTTCACTAATTTTTTCACTCTTTTTAATATTATTTAACGCAAATATAGACCTTTTTGATTTTGAATTTTTTTGATCTGCTTTATTTGTATCTTTATTGTCATTTAATTTCGTAGCATTAAAATACAACTCGGATTTATATTTAAGGACTTTTAGATCACTTGGCAGTATAGAAAAAGCTGTGTCAGGTGAATTATTTTTCTTATTATCCTTAAAATGTTTTTCAATTACTGATGCACCAAGTGGTATAGAAGCTAATGAGCTGTCTATTGAATTAGTATGATCAGACAATCCTATAATATTTTTTTTAAAAGTTTTTTTTAATTTAATTATTCTATATAAATTTGCTTCCTCCAAAGAAGTTGGATATGCAGAAACACAATGTAAAATAATGACCTTATTATGATATCTATTAATAATTTTTAAGGCATCTTTTATTTCAGTAAAATTAGATGCACCTGTTGAAATAATTATAGGTTTTCTTGTCTTAGCTATTGTATCAATAAGTTTTACATCTGTATTTTCAAGAGACGCTATTTTATAGAGTTTTACTTTATGTTTCTCCAAAAATTTTACTGCTCTCACACTGAAAGGAGTGCTAAATAAAGTTGCACCAATTTTTTTAGCCAATTTAAATGCATCTTCGTGCCACATATAAGGAGTTTGTGCTTGTTTATATAAATCCCAAAGATATTTATTTTTCCACAAACCCTCATTAATTTTATAAAATTTATTTTTTGAATTTATAACTATATCTTCAGGTTGATATGTTTGAATTTTAATCAAATCTGCACCATTATAATGGGCTAATTTAATTAAATTTAAAAATTTATTTTTATTTCCGCAATGATTAGCTGATATTTCAGCTATAATTTTTGGTGGACCCTTGTCACTAAAAATTAGTTTTTTATTAATTTCAATTTTCATTTATATTTAGATAATACAAAAATTATAAATCCTTTTTCTCTAAAATCGCGATAGCTGCTGAGTTTTCAATAAATAAGAAAAATTTATTTATCTCTTCAAAATAATGAATGTCTCTAATCCTCTCTTTTATTGGGATTATATCTTGATAAATAATTTGATTATTTGTGTCATTTAATCTTATGTGATGTAATGATAAGTCGCCCTCTTCTAATTCAGAGCCCATTGCTCCAATAAAGTAATCATTTTGAAATTCTTTACTGAATTTGGAGGTAGCTTTTTTTACATCTGTGATACCAATCGAAGGGACAAAATATTTTATAGGTTCAATAAAACCGTGGTCTTTATGACTTTTATAAAGAGGTGCCTCTTCATAGGTTTCAGCAAAATTTTTTTCTTTATTCCCATAATGTTCTCCATAGGAAGAAATTGGCCAGCCAAAATTTTTAGGTATTTCTTCGTTTAATAAATTAATATTAATTTCATCGCCCCCTTTAGGTCCATGCTCCGTACTAATTATAAGTTTATTGTCATTGTCATATAATAAACCTTGTACATTTCGATGACCTTTACTAACTATTGACCAATCTTTAGTGAACTTATTTATTAGAATTATTTTACCAAATACTGTTTCATTATCTTGGGCTGGTAATCTCGTTTTATACGCTCCAGTGGATAATAATAAATTTTCATTATCATATTTTACAATTTTGCCACCACCAAGATTATGGCTCCATCTGTTATAACCTTTTTGATATTTTAAGCATGTTGGAGGAGTGAAAAATTTTTTAAAATTGAGTTGATTAAAATCAAATTTCGCTATTAAAATTGCTGTATTCCAACAGTTTTCTGAGGCCTGATTTGAATAACTAACATATAAGTTATCACCATCTATTAAAGTATCTTTTATCCCTCTTCCACCACGCTCAGACCACCATTCATTATAATCAATTATTTCTTTTATATTAGTTTTAATTATTTTTATTTTAACATTATCTTTATTAAACTCACTTAATTCAACATGTGAGAAGACTCCATCTTTAGAAACTAATAAAAGTTTACCATCGTATTCGTCTAGATAAGCTGTAGCTTTACCCAAATTCCAATTATGTCCAGATAAATAATCTGTTTTAAAAGTAGTTATTTCGTAAGTAACCCCATTTCTAGAAGTTATATTTTCTTTATCTCTATCTTTGTTAAACTCTAAATTATCTAATCCTAATTCATACATTTCATGTAATAAATGAGTTATGAGTTCTTTTGAAGATTTAAGTTCATTTCTTTTTATTACTAATCTGTTGTCCAAACTTACTATACTAGTTTCTAATCTCTTTTTGTAAAAAATATTTTCTAATAAAAATTTTTTTAATGATTTTGGAATATATTTTTCTACACTATCGGGTATATTGTCCTTTTCAGCATCATTTACAGCGTTAATTATGAATAGAGAAAAGAAGATTATAAATAAAATAGAAACTATTAAAAAAATTTTTTTTTTACTCATGAATGAATTTTTTAAGCAATATAGTGAAGTTCATTCTACCATATTTATCACAAAGTCAACTATTTTTATAAAAATTCAATTTTGTTTTCCAGTTATCACCATAAACAATATTTAAGTACTTAGTGTGACAAAAGGGAACTGGAAGAAATATTTCTTTGTATTTCAAAAAGATTTTTTTTTTCCAGAAATTTTTAGAGAAAATTTTATTTTTTGCTAAATTTTCAAATTTTTTATTTTTATTCACTAATAAATTAAATTCAAATATAGCAGGTTCATAATTCTTATTTTTGCCACTTGTTTTAAATAATACTATTTTTTTAATTTTTTTTTTTAAAAGGTATGAGTGGTATAATTGAGTTTTGTAGTAATAATTTTTATATTTATTACATATTTGTTTACAAATCCTCTCTAGTTTTGATAAATCTTTTACATTTAATATAAGATCAACATCATAAGTATCAGCTAAATCTTGTTTTCTGGTTACGAATAATAACGACCCATGATCCAACCAAAAGTTAATCTTATATTTCTTAAAATAAGAAACTAATTTTTTTAAAGAATTATAAATATCTTTACTTCTTTGGATAAAATACTTTTTTTTTAGTTTTAGATCTTTTTTCCCCCATGTCAGAATTTTTTTTTTATCAATTTTAAATTCCAATAATTGACTCCTCATTTCATCAATATGTCTTCCTGTGAGAATTATATAATTAAAATTTCTATGATCTTTTTTTAAAACTTTCGGACTATACACTTTAGTCCCCATGATTTTTTTTTTCAAATATTTAAAATTATTGTCAACAAAAAAAATAGTTTTGTAATTTTTATATTTAGAAACTCTAAATGCGTTTCTACCGTAATATCCCACACCAAATATAACTATTTTTTTTTTCATTTATTTTAATATAATAATTAGTATTTAGTATAGTTCTTATTAAATAAATATAAAAAAAATGGTTAAATTTTTAAATGAACTTATTGTAAATAATAAGTTAAAATTTTTTTTCAAAAAAAAATTCAAACATACAAAAAGAAATAGTGATAATAGTATACTATTAGAATTCAACGCATTTCAATCATATCATGTTCCTGTTTCTTATTTTGCAAATTATTTAAGCGAAAAATATAACAGTAATTTAGTAGGATATTTTAATTATAAAATGATTGCCTCACCCTTAGAGGAAAGTTTAATAAATAAAATAAGGTGGTTTTTGGGAGATAAATTGAATCTAAAAAATTTTTCAATTTTTAGGTCATTCGGTGTAAGAGAAATTTTTAAGCCAGAAATAAATAGAGAAATGACAGATAAAGCTAAAGAAAAATTTCTCATTTTTAAAGATAAAATCAAAACAAAAAAAGATATTCTAGATATTAAAATCAATAATGTGGAATTAGGTGATCTTATATATGATACTTATTTAAAATTTAAGAAAAAACCGACAATTTTAATTGATAAAGACTTCTACACTTTTTTAAATGACTTCTTTAAACTTTATTTTTTTTGGGAAAGTTACTTCAGAAAAAAAAATATAAAAGCTATAATTGGAGTTCATTCTGTTTACTCTTATGCGATCCCTTTAAGAATAGCCATTAACAAAGATATTCCAACTTATTGTGTCAATTTTCGAAAACTTAGCAAAATTGATAGTAAAATGAAATATCAGCATGGAGAATTCATTGAATTTAAAAATACTTTCAAATTAATTAAAAATGATATCAAAACAGAAGGTATCAAACTTGCAAAAAAAAAAATTGAATACAGATTATCCGGAACCGCAGGTGTAAAGTCAGACTTAATAACATCAGAAATTTCATCTTTTGGAAATAATTTTCTTCCAAGTTTAATTAACAAAAAAAATAAAAAAAAAAAATTTGTTATATTTCCTCATGATTTTTTTGACGCAATTCATGCTCAAGGAAAAAATTTATTCGTAGATTTTTATGAATGGTTAGAATATTTAGGAAAAATTTCAAAAAAAACAGATTATGAATGGTATATTAAAAATAGACCTAATTTTTCTGGAAAATTTCAAATTTATCAACCACAAACTGAAAAAGTAATTAATGACTTTATTAAAAAATATCCTCATATTATTAAATTACCAAATAATTATCCCCATAATCAAATAATAGATGAGGGTATTGATTGTGCATTAACAGTCTATGGTTCTGTGGGGCTAGAGTATGCACTTTTTAATATACCTGTAATAAATGCTAATGCAAATAATACTCATTGTAATTATAACTTTAATTTCCATCCTAAAAATTTAAAAGAATATGAAGATTTAATTCTTAATTTTGAAAAGAAAAACCTTGAAATAGAAAATTCAGAAATTTATGAATATTATTTTATGAAACATATTTATTACACTAAAAATTGGTTAATTAAAGATTTAGAATATTTCATGAAATATGTTGGGGATTATTCAAGTATTAATAGCTATAAATTTTATGATTATTGGATTCAAAATGTTACACAAAAAAAAGAGTCCGAAATTATTCAAACAATTAAAAATTTTATAGAATCTAAAGATCACGTAATTAATATAACTCATCAAAATTGATATTTAAATTAATTGACCTATTTTTTTATAAAATTCTCTGTTATATTCTTTAATAAGTTATTTTAAGTAAAATCAATTAAGTATTAAATGAAAACTTACAAAGATCACCTCGTATCAACTTCATCTTTTTTAAAAAAAGATATAAGAAAACCAATATTTCGTTCCTCAGCTATTTTTCCATTTATGCTGAACAAAAAACTTAACGTAAATGTTCATTTTTTGGGCTATTGGCTCATTAAAAGAAATATAAAAAAAGTAAAGGTTTTATTTACAATTAGAAGCAAAAATGGAAAAATTTTAAAAAAATTTATTAGATATATAAATCAAGTTAAGAGTTATACTATAAATTTAAAAAAAGAAGTTAATTTTAACAAGTTCCAAAGTTTATTTGTTGGATCGATTGAACTAGAAGTTATCTCTAAATATGACATGGTTTATCCATATCCAGCATTTGTTATTAATTTTGATGGAGTAAATAATTCAAGTGCAGTTCACACTTGTGGAAGAATTTATAATGATATAGACGATGAATATTCTAATAATAAGTTTAAAGTCCCAGAGACTGGATTTGATGTTTTGCCTAGTAAAAATTTGGTTCCATTTTTTTCCTTTGTTAATGGAAACAGGGGATTAAAAAATTTTAATATTTTATTAAAATTTGTAAATTTTTATGGTCAAGAAAAGAAAAAAATCCTTAAGTTTAAAAAATTAGCAGCTTATGAAACTTGTTTTAATTTTTTCTTAAGTAAGGAAGACAGAAATTTTTTTCAAAATAAAAAGGGAATAGTAAAAATTCATCACAATTTTAAATCTTTTTTCCCGAGATTTTTAGCTGGTTCATTTGATAAAGAAAAATATGATTCCTCAATAACACATACTTATTATGACCTTTCAAACAAAAATGATAAATCACAATACTGGAAAAACCCAAATCCAAAGTTATATGATGATACTTACGTCGCTATACCTCTTTTAATAAAACAAAATATGAAAACAGAACTTGCAGTTTATCCAAACTTTTCTAAAAACAAATTTGATTTAAATCTTATAATTTTTGATCAAAATGGCAGAATGATTGGAAAAGTAAAAAAATTTCTAAAAATTGATAAAAAATTTAATAGTCCAAAATTTTTGAATATTAATAATATTATTGAAATGAATAAAATTTTTCTTAAAAAAGATAATAACTATTTTTGTAAAATTTATACCACTTACAAAGATAAAATTCTTACACGACTCAAGTTTGGTTTAAACATTGGTAAATTTGAGGAAGCTAGTAATTCTTTTGAAAGTAATATTTGCTTCAATGCTCACGTCCCAATTAATAATTTTGAGAGAAAAAAAACTAGTTTTAAGTGGGGTTTATTATTAAATAAAAATAATTCTCAGATTCTTCTTTCTAATTTAAGTTATTTAAAATCTAAACATAAAAAAGCAAATTTACATTTAAAAATTTGGAATAATTACAATGATAAATTTATGAGTAAAAAGGTAATAATACCTAAAAATGGAAATTATTTTTTTTGTTTAAATAAACAGATTAAGATTAAAGATTTTTTAAGAAAAAATACTGGATGGATGACAATTCAAAGTGATAACCCTTTTGTTAATGGATGGTATTTAGATATTTCAAAAAATGGATCTGTTGGTGGTGATCATCTATTTTAATGACTAAGAAAAATTATATTAGAATAATAAAAAAAATCGGTCAATGGGAAGCAGAGAACACTTTTTATTTAAAAGCAACACCGGAAAGAATTTCAAAATTTATTGCTCACTATGAGATCTTTAATAGAGTAAAAAATTTAAGAGGAGACATAGTAGAATGCGGTGTTTTTAGGGGTGCAAGTTTAAGCAGATTTATGAACTTTAACAAAATTTTTAAAGCAAAAAAAAAATTTTTTGCTTTCGATGCTTTTGGTAAATTTCCAGATAGTGGAACAAAAGAAGATAAGGCTTTTTCTGTTAGACATAATGATAAGTCAGGTTATGGTATAAAAAAAAAAGATCTCGATAATCTACTGAAAAAAAATTTCAACAATTACTCTTTAATTGAGGGTGATATCTTAAAAACTCTGAATTTATTTTTGAGAAAAAAAAGAAAAATTTCGTTATTGCATTTAGACTTGGATGTTTACGAAGCAACAAAATATGTTTTAGAAAATTTATACCCATTTATTGTAAAAAACGGAATTATACTCATTGATGACTATAAACATATTCCAAACACTACTGAAGCAATAAATCAGTTTATAAAGAATAAAAAATTAAGGATAAGTAAATTTGATTTTCCTTGTAGACCATCATACATAATTAAAAATTAACCAATTAGATTAAAAATTATAACTTAAAACCATGAAAATAAATTATAGACCTGAAATAGATGGATTAAGAGCAATCGCTGTATTGTCAGTCATTTTATATCATGCTGAAATTCAAATTTTTAATTCACAATTTTTTAAAGGTGGTTTTTTAGGAGTTGATATTTTTTTTGTTATTTCGGGTTATTTAATTTCTTCTATAATTTTAAAAGAATTAATTCTTACTAACAAGTTTTCTTATTCCAATTTCTACGAAAGAAGAATTAGAAGAATATTACCAGTATTAATTTTTGTTATTATTTGCTCATTTCCTCTTGCTTGGTATTATCTTTTATCACATAGAT
This sequence comes from uncultured Pelagibacteraceae bacterium, assembly GCA_902601235.1. Taxonomy (GTDB): domain Bacteria; phylum Pseudomonadota; class Alphaproteobacteria; order Pelagibacterales; family Pelagibacteraceae; genus Pelagibacter. Next base: position 2,653 of record CACKMG010000004.1, on the reverse strand, counting down.
TTATTGAGTTTAGTCAATCAGCTATTTCTTCCATATTTTTTAGTTCTAATATGTATTTTCATTATAGTGGTTTGAGATATGGGGCTATCGGAGGTTTATTCCAACCATTCCTTCATACGTGGTCATTGGCAATAGAGGAACAATTTTATATACTTTTCCCAATAGTATTTATCTTTATATTTAAATTTTTAAAAAAATTTTTTTTACACATACTATTTTTAGGTTTTTTTATTAGTTTAACATTTGCTGAATGGGCAAGTATTAAACATTTCAATTTCAATTTTTACATGCTTCCTTCGAGGGGTTGGGAATTATTAGCAGGAACAATTTTGGCATACTTACAAATAAAATCTAAATTCAAAAATAAATCAATAATTTTGAGTAATATATTTTGTTTTATTGGTATCATTTTGATTTTAATTTCTGTTCTTTTTTTATTTGAAGATGGGATGAGACATCCATCTCTTTTAGCTTTAGTTCCAATTATTGGAACATGCTTAATAATTTTTTTTACAAATAATAATACAATTATAAAAAATATTTTATCAAATAAAATATTTGTAGGTATTGGCGTTATTTCTTACTCTCTCTATTTGTGGCACTACCCTATCTTCGTATTTTCAAGGATTGATGATGGAAAGCTTTTTGATTTCAATAAAATAGAATTAATAATAATCATTTTTTTGTTATCTATTATTTCGTATTTTTTTATTGAACAACCAGCAAGAAAAAAACAAAAAATTAATTTTAAAAAATTATCAATTTTGATTTTATTTTTTATATTTTTAATAGTTAGTTTTTCCATCAGTATTATTAAACAGAATGGATTCCCCTCTCGTTTTCATGAATTATTAAATATTCAGAAATTTAGTCAAAATCACAGAGACTTTGAAATGAATTATAATTATGATAATTTTTCTGAAAGAAAGAATATGCTTATTGTAGGAAATTCAGTTGCTGAAGATTTACAAAGAATGTTTTATTTTTCAGACGAGTTAAATAGAGACTATTATTCTTATGTATTTTCTCCAAAAATAAGAACGTGGACACATAATTATCAACTAGAATGTTTTAAAGATTTTTTATTAAATAATATAACAAAATGTAGGAAAATTGAGTTTACCAAATATATTCATAAACAATATGAAAAAGCTGATTTTATAGTTTTGGCATCCCATACTACCGATCTGGAGAAATTAATCGAAATAATCGATTTAATTAAAAAAGATAAAAAAAGATATGTTATTTTTCTAAATGATTTTTATATTAAATATAAAAATAATTTAAATCGACTAGATACCTATATATACAAGAATAATTCTTTACCAGATAGAATTGAATTAGATAAGATTGAAAGAAAAGTATATTTAGATTCAATTGAATACGAAAAAAGAGAGAATTTAGATTTAGCAAAAAAATATTAAGAGAAAAAAATATTAATTTTGTTTCTAGACGAGAATTATTCTGCAATACATTAGAAAGAAAATGTAAATTATTAACAGATGACTTAAATAAAATTTACAGAGATCATATTCATTTTTCTGAAAAGGGTGCGAAATTTTTATCCTACAAACTTAAAAAGTTTACAAAATATTTAAATTAATAATAACAAATGTTAATATAAAAATAATTTATGAAAAAAAAAATTATATGTATAATTCCAGCTAGATATGGGAGCAAAAGAATTCCTTTTAAAAATATAAGAAAAATTGGTGGTAAACCAATGATTTCTCATGTTATTGAAAACTTAAAGAAAAGTAAATGTTTTAAAGATATTTTTGTTAGCACAGACTCAAAAAAAATAAAATTAATCGCAGAAAAAGATGGAGCAAAGGTTCCATTTTTAAGAAGAAAAAATTTATCAGACGATAAAACACCAGTTTTTGAGGTTATCAAAGATACTGTTAAAAGAATTAAAGTAAAATATCAATTCGATATAATTTGTTATATTTATCCTACAGCTATTTTTGTAAAAAAAAATTATATCATTAAAATGCTTAAATTATTTATAAAAAGTAAAGCAGATCATTTCATGGTGATAAAGGAATTCAATCATCCTATTGACCGAGCTTTACATTTTAAAAATAAAAAAATTTTACCACTAAATTCAAGAAAATTTAATTATGGAACACAAAAATTGAAAGTACATTATTATGATACTGGACAAATCTATTTTTCAAAAAAAAAAACAATTGAAAAAGGTAAAAAACTATTTCAGTCTAAAATAGAATGCTATGAAGAAAAAAATGATATAATAGACATTGATAATTTTACAGATTTAATCAGAGCAAAACAAAAAATTCAAAACTCAAAAAAATAAAAGTTATTTCAAAATAAAATTAATTTTTTTTAAATTTATATAAGTTAAGCCACATAACCGTATCAGGATCATATTTATTTGGTCTTCTTTCAAATAAACAGTGATTTTGAACTTCATTCCACGAAACGTAATTATAAATTATGCCTAATAATAGTTTATAATATAAATGAATTTTTAATTGAATTTTTTTTCTTTTATCAAAATAAACTTTATGCTTAATTTTTGGCTCTTTTTTTTTCAAATTATTAATTAGCAGCGGTTGTTTATTCCAAACATTAATTTCAATTTCAGTATTAGTTTTATTATAAAGGTTTTTTTTAAAATCGGGCAATT